>NZ_NSGT01000023.1:0-83101 GCF_009192905.1 Xanthomonas sp. LMG 12459 | reverse complement strand
AACCCCCCGCCAAGCCCGCGTCCCGGTGGGAGAGGGGCTTTGGCTTCTCCCTTCTCCCGCCGGGAGAAGGTGCCCCGAAGGGGCGGATGAGGGTACGGGCGAAGCCTCGTGTCGCCAAACCCCCGCGAGCGCTGCGCGCCGTACCCTCACCCCAACCCCTCTCCCGAGGGGAGAGGGGCTTTGGCGAGCTGCACTACGGCGCTACCACGCCGGTTGCACGGTGCGCCGGCTACGCTGGCGCCCCCTGCTTTCTCCTGGTCGCCGCCATGCCGCTGATTCCATCGCCCGCCCCCGTCCCAGCCCTGCCCTTACGCGACCGTGTGGTGCTGGTCACCGGCGGCGCGCAGGGCATCGGCCGCGGCGTGGTGCAGGCAGTGCTGGGCGCTGGCGGCAACGTCGTGTTCGGCGATCTCGATGCCGATGCCGGGCGTGCCTGCGTGGCCGAGCTGGACGTCGGCGAACGCCTGCTGTTCCGTCGCGTCGACGTTGCCGCCGAAGCGAGCGTGCGCCGCTTCGTCGATGCCGCGCTGACCCGGTTCGGCCGCATCGATGGACTGGTCAACAACGCCGGCATCGCCGATCCACATACCGGCCCGCTGGCGCAATTGTCGCTGCGCGAATGGAACCGGCGGCTGGGGGCGAGCCTGGGCGGTGCGTTCCTGTGCAGCAAACATGCCCTGCCGGCGTTGCGCGACAGCCGCGGCGGCGGCGCCATCGTCAACATCGCCTCCACCCGCGCGCAGCAGTCCGAACCGGACACCGAGGCGTACGCCGCGTCCAAGGGCGGACTGGTGGCCTTCACCCATGCGCTGGCGATCAGCGCCGGGCCGGCGGTGCGGGTCAACTGCATCAGCCCCGGCTGGATCGCCACCGACGCCTGGCGCAAGCCGAACGCGCGACGCACGCCCAAGCTGTCGCGACAGGACCATGCACAGCATCCGGTAGGTCGTGTCGGTACGCCACCGGACATCGGCGCGCTGGCGGTCTATCTGCTGTCGGCGCAGGCCGGCTTCATCACCGGCCAGGAATTCGTGGTCGATGGCGGGATGACGCGCAAGATGCAGTACGCCTGAGGGCGTGGGGATTGGGGAGTCGGGATTGGGGATTCGTTAAAGCGGGTGTTGCCTTACCTGACGGGCCACGTGCATAGCTGGCAGCAACCCGCCTTTGCCAATCCCCAATTTCGACTCCCCAATCCCGCGGCAATCAGCCACCCACCATCGGCCGCAACTGCGGATCCAGCGCCACGCGCTCGTCGAAGACGAAGCAGCGGCCGTCGTAGCCTTCGCCCCCCACTTCTTCGAAGTAGCCGAGAATACCGCCGTCCAGCTGCAGCACGTTGTCCATGCCGTCGGCGCGCATCCACAGCGCGGCCTTCTCGCAGCGGATGCCACCGGTGCAGAAGCTGACCACGGTGGCGTCGGCCAGCGCAGCGCGATGCGGGGCCAGCGCTTCCGGCAGCTCGGTGAACTTGACGATCGGCAGGGTCAGCGCGCCGGCGAAGGTGCCGTAGGCCACTTCCTGCGCATTGCGCGTATCCAGCAGCACCACGCGCCGGCCGGCATCGTCGTGGCCCTGGCGCAACCAGCGTTGCAGCGTGGCCGGCGCCACCGCCGGCGCGCGCTCGGCCTCCAGCGGCGAGGCGGCGTCGCGGCGGAAGCTGATGATCTCCGGCTTGACCTTGACCTTCAGCCGCGCGAACGGCTGCTGCGCACTGGGGCTGGTCTTGACGCGCAGATCGGCGAAGCGCGGGTCGGCGCGCAGCTGCGCGTAGAAGCCGTCGATCGCCGCCGGCGTGCCGGCCAGGAACAGGTTGATGCCCTCGCCCGCCACCAGCACCGTGCCGCGCAGGTCGCCGTCCTGCGCCCAGGCGTGCAATTGCGCGGCGAGCGCGTCGGGGTCGGCGATGGCGACGAAGTGGTAGGCGGCGGTGTTGGCGATCATCGGCGCATTTTAGAGCCTGCGACGCACGACCGCTGCAGCAGCACGGTCCGCGCCTCCCGCGCACCGGCGCTTCGGCGAAGCGCGTCGAGGCATGCCCCCAAGCGCCAGCGTCGCCGCTAGCCGCGCAGCAGCAGGAACGGCAGCAGCACCAGCGAAGCGACCAGCAGCATGCCCAGCAGCGTCGCCAGCACGAACAGCGGGCGCCGCCGCAGCAGGCTGGCGAAGGTCTCCGCGCTGCCGTCGCGCAGCGCCGCGGCACGCTCGGCGCGGGCGCGTTCGCCGCGCTGGGCCTGGTACTCGGCCAGCAGCGTCTTGGCCCGCGCCTGCTCGGCGTCCTCGCGCAACCAGATGCCACCGGCGGAGATGCCGAAGGTGCCGGCGCGGGTTTCGTAGTAGCCGATGCCGGCGGCGTCGAGCAGCGCGCAGACCTCGGCGCGTTCGTCGTCGGGCACGTGACGCAGATTGAGCAGCAGTTTGGCCATGCACCGCATGATAGCCGCTGCGGCGATGCGCTACCCTTGCACGCCCTGCCCGCCGTGGACGTCCCGCATGCGCCGAATCCTGCTGCTGTTGAGCCTGTCGTTGCCGGCGTGGCTGCTGATTGGCTGCACCCCGCCGGGTCCGCCGCCCGGCGGCAGCATCGCCGCGTTCCAGGCCACCGACGAGCGCGTCGGCGACGGCGCCGAGGCCCGCCCCGGCAGCCGCGTTACCGTGCACTACACCGGCTGGCTGTACGACGAGCACGCCAAGGACAAGCGCGGCGAGAAGTTCGACGCCTCCGCCGACCACGGCCAGCCCTTCAGCTTCGTGCTGGGCGGCGGCCAGGTGATCCGCGGCTGGGACGAGGGCGTGGCCGGCATGCGCGTGGGCGGCAAGCGCCTGCTGATGCTGCCGTCGGACTACGGCTACGGCGCCAGCGGCGCCGGCGGGGTGATACCGCCGGGCGCCTCGCTGGTGTTCGAGGTCGAACTGCTCGATGTCCAGCCGCGTTGAGTCGACTGCGCCGATGCCCGCCAGCAAGCACGCCGCGCCGGTGCGCGGCCGTCTCGCCATCGTCGGCGGCGGTCCGGCGGGGCTGATCGCCGCCGAGACCGCGCGCGCCGCCGGCGCCGAGGTCGACGTGTACGAGGCCAAGGGCTCGGTGGGACGCAAGTTCCTGATCGCCGGCAAGGGCGGCCTCAACCTGACCCACTCCGATCCGTTCGAGCGCTTCGTCGCGCGCTATCGCGAGCGCGCGACGGCGGTCGGCGAGTGGCTGGCCGACTTCGATGCCGACGCGCTGCGCGCCTGGGCGCAGGCGCAGGGCGTGGAGACCTACGTGGGCAGCTCCGGCCGGGTGTTCCCGCTGGACCGCAAGGCCGCACCGCTGCTGCGCGGCTGGGTGCGGCGGCTGAAGGACGCAGGCGTGCGCTTCCACGTGCAGCAGCGCTGGCTGGGCTGGGACGCGGACGGCGCGCTGCGTTTCGCCGGTGCCGACGGCGAGCAGCGCATGCAGGCCGATGCCTGCGTGCTGGCGCTCGGTGGCGGCAGCTGGCCGCAACTCGGTTCCGACGGCGCCTGGCAGGACACGCTGCGCACGCGCGGTGTGGAGGTCGCGCCGCTGCAGCCGGCCAACTGCGGCTTCGACGTGGACTGGAGCGCCTATTTCCGCGAACGCCACGCGGGAGCCCCGCTGAAGCCGGTGGTCGCGCACTGGCACGATGCGCAGGGCCAGGCACAGTCGCTGCAGGGCGAGTGCGTGGTTGGCGAGCACGGCATCGAAGGCAGCCTGATCTATGCGGTGGCCGCGGATCTGCGCGATTCCATCGCCGCACACGGCCCGGCCACGCTGTGGCTGGACCTGGCACCGGGCCGCGACCTGCCGCGGCTGCAGGCCGAACTGGGCAAGCCACGCGGCGGCCGCAGCTTCGGCGAACACCTGCGCCGCCAGGCCGGCATCGACGGGGTCAAGGCGGCGCTGCTGTTCGAGATCCTGGGCAAGCAGGCCGGCCAGGATCCGGCGCTGGCCGCGGCCACGCTCAAGCGCCTGCCGCTGACCCTGCTGCGCCCGCGCCCACTGGCCGAGGCGATCAGCAGCGCCGGCGGCGTGCGTCTGGAAGCGTTGGATGCGCAGTTGATGCTGCGGGCGCTGCCCGGCACCTTCTGTGCCGGCGAAATGCTCGACTGGGAAGCGCCGACCGGCGGCTACCTGCTCACCGCGTGCTTCGCCAGCGGCGTGCGCGCCGGGCGCGGCGCGGTGGCCTGGCTGCAGCGTCAAGCCGCGCACTGACCTCCGGCGCACGCGGCACGCGGCGCTCAGAGCACCGCGATCTGCACCCGCGCCTGCGGATCGCGCTTGGCCACGTACATGGCCTCGTCGGCGCGCTGGGTGAGCAGCACCGGATCGAAACCGGGCCCGGCCTGCACGGCGATGCCGATGCTCGGCTGCAAGGGCAGGTGCCGACCACTGACCTCGCAGCCGTCCGCGCATGCCTCCATGATCCGCGCCGCGGCCGCCAGCACTTCGCGCCTGGCGTCGGCCAGGCCTTCCAGCAGCACCACGAACTCGTCGCCGCCCAACCGCGCGATGCTGTCCTGCCCGCGCAGGCAACGTTGCAGCAGCCGCGCGAAGTGCACCAGCAGCGCATCGCCGACGTGGTGGCCGAAACGGTCGTTGACGCTCTTGAAGTCGTTCAGATCCAGGAACATCACCGCCACCTGGCCTTGGCCACGGCGCTCGTTCATGCGCCGCCGCAGGGTCTGGTTCCAGGCCATGCGGTTCGGCAGCCCGGTCAGTTCGTCGCGCAGCGCGCGCTCTTCCAGCAGCCGCGCCAACCGGGTCTGCCCGGTGATGTCGCTGATCATCAGATGCAGGCCGATCCGCTGCGGCGCCAAGGCCACGTCTGGAATCAGGCTGAAATGCATGATCCGCAACGCATCGGTGGCATCGCACAGCTCGGCGTCGAACTGCGCCGGCACGCCCTGCAGCGCCGCCGGCAGGTGGGGTTGCAGCAGGGCCAGTTGCTGCGGATCCAGCACCTCGTGCAGGCGGCGGCCGACGATGCGCTCCGGCGCCAGCCCGAACCACGCCGCATACGGCCGGTTGACGAACTGGTAGCACAGGTCGTGGTCGAGGTAGGCGATCAGCGCCGGCGCGTTGTCGGCGATGGTGCGTAGCTGCGCTTCGCTGTCGCGCAGGCGGTGTTCGGCCAGGTGCTGCTCGGTGATGTCCTGGATATGGGTGACGAAGTGCAGCGGACGCTGCTGTTCGTCGCGCACCAGCGATACCGACAGGCGCGCACGCACGGTGTGGCCGTCGCGATGGCGATAACGCTTTTCGCTGCGGTAGTCGCTGCGGCGGCCGGCGATCAACGCGGCCACCTGTTCCATGTCCTCGGCCAGATCTTCGGGATGGGTCAGATCCTGGAAACGCAACTCCAGCAGTTCCTCGCGGCTGTAGCCGAGCATCGCGCACAAGGCGTCGTTGACGTCCAGCCAGTGCCCTTCCAGCGACACCAGCGCCATGCCGTGCGCGGCCGCCGAGAACGCGCCGGAGAAACGCTGCCCGGCCAGCAGCGCCGCATGCGACGCCGCGCGTTCGACGCTGACGTCGCGCATCACGCACACCGCGCCCAGGCTGCGCCCATCGCCGCCGTCCAGCCGTTCCGCATTGCACAGCACGCTGCGCGGCGCCTGCCCCTTGGCGGCGATCACGATCTCCGCATCGCGCACCGATTCGCCGCGCCAGGCACGGACCAGCGGCACCTCGTCACTGGTCAGCAGCCGCTGGCCGCTGGCGTCGAACAGGTCGAAGTACTTCGCCCACTGCTCGGGCGGCAAGGCGCGCGGATCGGCACCGTGCCACTGCCGCGCCACCTGGTTGAACTCGCCCAGCGTGCCGTCGGCCTGGCACGACACCACGCCATCGGGCATCGTTTCCAGCAGCAGGCTCAGCGTCTTGGCCTGGTCGTGGGCGATGCGCGCATCGCGGCGCGCCTCCAGATGCGCGGTGACCTGCCTGGCCAGGCGCTGCAGACCTTCGCGCTGGCGTGCGTCCAACTGCCGCGGACGGATGTCGATCACGCACAGGGTGCCGTAGCTATAGCCCTGGTCGCCGATCAGCGGCATGCCAGCGTAGAAACGCAGGTGTGGCGCGCCGCACACCAGCGGGTTGCCGGCGAAACGCGGATCCAGCGTGGCGTCCGGCACCTCCAGCAACTGCGGCTCCAGCAAGGCATAGGTGCAGAACGCCATCTCGCGCGGATACCCGGTGGTGCCGGCAGGCAGGCCGCAACTGGCCTTGAGCCATTGCCGGCGCTCGTCGATCAGCGAAATCAGCGCGATCGGCACCTCGCACAACTGGCTGGTCAGCCAGATCAGGTCGTCGAACGCCGGTTCCGGTGCAGTGTCCAGCATCCCCAGCTCGGCCAGCGCGCGCAGGCGCTCGGCTTCGTCGACGGGCAGCGGCGCGGGAACGACGTCGGGGACCGAGGGCTGATTCATGCGCGGCACGCTGAGAAGGAACCGGCACGATAACGGGCGGCGGCAGCGATGGCGAGCATGCGTGACCGATTCGGCGATGCAAAAAAGCGAACGCCCCGCCCCGCCGCCGTCACAACGCACCGGTTGTGGGATGCCTACCTCACGGCACCGCCGGCGCGGCGCGCTTCTCCATGAACACGCAATCGAGGACGATCCCGCTGGGATGCGGGTAGCTTCCCTCGCTTACCACGGCATAGCCCTGCGCAAGGTAGAACGCCACCGCATTCAGCGCCGCGGCGAGATGGATGCGCGGACACGGCGCCAGGCGCTGCTCCAGCGCCTGCAGCAGGCGCCGGCCGCAACCGCGCCGACGGCGCCCCGCTCATTGCGACTTGCTGTCGCGCAGGCGCCGGATCCGCTCCGGCGGCTGGAACGAATCGCTGCGCGCGTCGCCCCAGTAATCGTGGAAGACCGCATGGTCGGGCACGGTGCGCAGCAGTTCGCCCGGCTCCAGGTAGCGGTACAGCGAGGCCAGCGAGCGGATCTCCACCTGCGAGATGCGGCGCAGGATGTGCTCCGGCCCCAGTTGCGACGGATGCGTCAGCCCGGCGGCGCTGAGCAGTTCGCGCAGGGCCTTGAGCGTGTTGGCGTGGTAGTGCGCGACCCGGGTGGCCTTGTCGGTGGGGTCCAGGTGCTGCCAGCGGCGACGGTCCTGGGTGGCGATGCCGGTCGGGCAGCGGTCGCTGTGGCAGCTCAGCGACTGGATGCAGCCCAGCGCGAACATGAAGCCGCGCCCGGCGTTGCACCAGTCCGCGCCCAGCGCCAGGGTGCGCGCGATGTCGAAGGCGCTGGTGATCTTGCCGGCGGCGCCGAGCTTGATGCGCTCGCGGATATCCAGCCCGACCAGGGTGTTGTGCACCAGCAGCAGGGCCTCGTGCATCGGCACGCCGACATGGTCGATGAACTCCGCCGGCGCCGCGCCGGTGCCGCCCTCGGCGCCGTCGACGACGATGAAATCCGGGTACAGGCCGCTTTCCTGCATCGCCTTGGCGATGGCGAACCACTCCCAGGGGTGGCCGATGGCCAGCTTGAAACCGGTGGGCTTGCCGCCGGACAGTTCGCGCAGCCGCGCCACGAACTGCAGCAGCTCCAGCGGCGTGGAGAACGCCGAATGCCGCGACGGCGAGACGCAATCCTGGCCCATGGCGACGCCGCGGGTGGCGGCGATCTCGGCACTGACCTTGGCCGCCGGCAGCACGCCGCCGTGGCCCGGCTTGGCGCCCTGCGAGAGCTTGATCTCGATCATCTTGACCTGCTCCAGCGTGGCGTTGGCGACGAAGCGCTGCGGGTCGAAGCGCCCCTCCTCGTCGCGGCAGCCGAAGTAGCCCGAGCCGATCTCCCACACCAGGTCGCCGCCGCACTCGCGGTGGTAGGGCGAGATCGAGCCCTCGCCGGTGTCGTGGTAGAAGCCGCCCTGGCGCGCGCCGGCGTTGAGCGCGCGGATGGCGTTGGCCGACAGCGCGCCGAAGCTCATCGCCGAGATGTTGAACACGCTGGCTGCGTACGGCTGCGCGCAGCCGGCGCCGATGGTGACGCGGAAGTCGTGGTCGGCGATCTCGCTGGTGGCCAGCGAATGGTTGATCCATTCGTAGTCCGGCGCGTAGGTGCTGCGCTGGGTGCCGAACGGCACCACGTCCATCACGTTCTTGGCGCGCTGGTACACCAGGGCGCGCTGCTGTCGCGAGAACGGCGCCTCCTCGATGTCGC
The DNA here is from genome assembly GCF_009192905.1 of Xanthomonas sp. LMG 12459. Classification (NCBI taxonomy): domain Bacteria; kingdom Pseudomonadati; phylum Pseudomonadota; class Gammaproteobacteria; order Lysobacterales; family Lysobacteraceae; genus Xanthomonas; species Xanthomonas sp. LMG 12459. The sequence continues at coordinate 74,929 of NZ_NSGT01000023.1, read as the reverse complement.
TCTGCAGGAAGTACTGGCGCATCTCCGGGCCGACCGATTCCAGGCCGTAGCGGAAATGCGCCAGGATCGGGTAGTTGCGGCGCAGGGTGCTGCGGGTCTGCAGCAGGTCCACGGTGCCCAGCACCGCCAGCACCGCGAAGGCCGCCACGCCCCAGCCCCACAGCGGCCAGATCGCGCACAGGGCGATGGACAGCGCCAGCAGCACGCAGCTGGCGATATAGGCTAGGTAGCGGTGCATTGCGGTCCTCGCAGGCGTCGTAAGCCGGCGAGTGTAGAGGGTGTCGCGGCCATGGCGTTGCAACCGCCGTCGGAGCCGCTTGGCGCAGGTACAGCCAGCGCATGCCAATGCACCGGTGACACCAGACGGTACGCGCGCCCGAGAACTGCGCTACAGCCGGTCGTCCACCGCCGCGCGCGGCCACACCGACTTGACGTCGTAGACCACCAGATCGGGTGTGCCGAGGGCACGGATCTGCGCCGCGTCCAGGTCGCGGTAGGCCGCGTGCGCCACCGCCAGCACCACCGCGTCATAGCGGCCGGGCACCGGCTCGGGCAGCAGGTCCACGCCATGCGCCTGCGCCGCCTGCGGGTCGGCCCAGGGATCGCAGGCATCGACGCGGGCGCCGGCCGCGGCCAGCGCCTGCACCAGCTCCAGCGCGCGGCTGTTGCGCAGGTCCGGGCAGTTCTCCTTGAAGGTGACGCCGAGCACCAGCACGGACGCATCGGCCATCGCCACGCCCTTGCCGGCCAGCAGCGCCTGCACCCGCGCAGCGACGTGCGCGCCGACCCGGTTGTTGACCTGGCGCGCGGTGTGGATCAGGTCCGGGTGGTAGCCCACGCTCTCGGACTTGTGCAGCAGGTAGTACGGATCCACGCCGATGCAGTGGCCGCCGACCAGGCCGGGCCGGAACGGCAGGAAGTTCCACTTGGTGCCGGCCGCGTCCAGCACGTCCTGGGTATCGATGCCGAGGCGGTCGAAGATGAGGGCGAGTTCGTTGACCAGGGCGATGTTGACGTCGCGCTGGATGTTCTCCACCACCTTGGCCGCCTCGGCCACGCGGATCGACGGCGCGCGCCAGGTGCCGGCGGCGATGATGCCGGCATACAGCGCGTCCACCGCGTCGGCCGCGGCGGGGTTGGAGCCCGAGGTGATCTTGCGGATGTCGGCCAGGCGCCGCTGGCGGTCACCGGGATTGACCCGCTCCGGGCTGTAGCCGCAATGGAAGTCGACGTCGCAGCGCAATCCCGAGCCCTGCTCCAGCAGCGGCACGCAGACTTCCTCGGTGGTGCCCGGGTAGACGGTGGACTCGTAGATCACCAGGTCGCCGCGCTTGAGCACGCCGGCCAGCAACTCGCTGGCCTGGCGCAACGGCTGCAGGTCGGGCTGCTCGTGCGCATCGATCGGGGTCGGCACGGTGACGATGTACACGTTGCGGTCGCGCAGCGCCGCCGCGTCGTCGCTGTAGCGCAGGTGCACGCCGGCGCGCAGTTCCTCGGCCTCCAGTTCCAGGGTCTGGTCGTGCCCGTCGCGCAGTTGCGCCACGCGCTGCGCATCGATGTCGTAGCCGAGCGTGTCGTGGCGGGCGCCGAACGCCACCGCCAGCGGCAGGCCCACATAACCGAGGCCAATCACGGCGATGCGCGGCGGCGCGGAGTCGAGCACGGGAGCAACGGGCATGCCAGTCCTTTGCGGGCACCAGCGGCGGCGGCCGTCGGCGCGTGAGGGGGAAACGGGGTGCCCGCGGACGCGGACCTCGTGCATGGTAAGCCGCTGCAGCGGCGCGGACCAGATTGCTCGGCGGAACGCCAGGGTCGCAGATGCGCGCCTCGCATTCACACGCCGCGTCGGCCTTCTTCACAACGCTGCGTGTGAAAGTCGGCGCCCGAGATCACGCTTTGTCGCCGCGCAGGTGCGCGTCTTGTCATGCACACCACATGAGCACCACCTCACCTTTACGCACCGCGGCCTAGGGTGATGGAGCGGTGGCTGCCAGGGGGGCACCCTCCGCCTCCCTCTTTCCTCTCACTCAAGGAGAACTCGCGTGAGTCACGCTCCGAGCCTGCTCGTGGATGTCGAAGCCGAATTGGCGCATTGGAAGGCGCTGCACGCGGCGGGCAAACTGGGGTCGCAGTCGTTCAGCGAACATGCGCGCCTGATCAAGATGGCCTGCGATGTGTTCCTGCAGTTGCCGCGCGAATCCAACGACGTGCGATTGCAGCGCCTGCGTCAGCGCTACGACGCCGAACATCCCTGGCCGCGCATCGCCTGGAGCGATGCCGAAACCCTGGTCGTCGCCTGCTGGGCACGCCTGGACGGCTCCGAGCAGCACGACCGCCATCCGGATCCGGCGCCCACCCCCGCCTGATCCAGGAGGTTCGTCATGTCCCCGCCCGCCAACCGCGACAACGCCCACGATTCCCAGCAACGCAGCCACACGCCGGACAAGATCCACAACGACGACGCGCAGTGGAAGGATCGCGACCAACCCGACAGCGACCCCAAGCGCGACCACGCCGATCCCGAACACGACTATCCGCGGCCGGACGGCAGCGAGTAAGCAGGCCACCCCCGCTGCGGCAGCGTACCGTTGCCGCAGCAGCACTCCTCTCGCATCCTCACACCCCCGCCGCCATCAGCGCAGGCTCGACCCGCGCACGATGCAGCGGCCACTGAGCACCACCTTGCGGGTCGGCTGCGTCGGCGCGTTCATCCGCTCCAGCAGCAGCGACATCGCGGTGCGTCCCATCTCTTCCACCGGCTGTTCGATCACGGTGATCCCGGGCTCGACCAGGTCGGTCCAGCTTTCGTTGTCGAAGCCGGCCAGCGCCAGATCCTGCGGAATGCGCAGGCCGGCCGCGCGCGCGGCCTTCAGCGCGCCCATCAGCAGCAGGCTGTTGCTGGCCACCAGCGCGTCCGGTCGCGGCGTCTGCGCCAGCCAGGCCTGGACCTCGGCGATCGCCGCCTCCGCGCTCGGTGCCACCTCGCGGTAGTCCGGCGTCAGGCCGTGCCCGCGCATCGCCTCCAGATAGCCGTCTCGACGCTCGGCGGCAGTGCTGCTGGTCTTGCCGAACAGGCCGCCGATGCGGCGCACGCCGCGGCCGACCAGGTGATCGACCAGCGCCGCCATCGCCGCGGCGTTGTCCAGCACCACGCTGTCGTGCGTACCGCTCTTGCCGGCGCGGTCCAGCAGCACCACCGGATGATCGAAGGTCAACTTGCCCAGTTGGCTCTGGGTGGTGCGGGTGGGGGCGAAGATCAGCCCGCTGACCCGCTCTTCCTGCATCAGTTGCAGATACAGCGCCTCGCGCTGCGGATCCTCGTCGGTATTGCACAGGATTACGCGCATGCCGGCGCGGTAGGCCACGTCCTCTACTGCGCGAATGGCCGCGGTGAAGAACGGATTACGGATGTCGGCGACGATCAGCCCCACCACCCCGGAGTGCTGCGAGCGTAGCCGCCGTGCCATCAGGTTGGGGCGGTAGCCAGTCTCGCGCACCGCCGCTTCCACCCGCGCCCGCACCTCCTCGCTGACCGGGCCGTGGCCCAGTGCCCGCGACACGGTCGAGGTCGAGACGCCGGCGACGCGCGCCACGTCGTGGATGCTGACGCTCACTGGCAACGTTCCCGCTTCTTTTCCATGTCGACCCCCTGTCGTGTGGCGCCGCCAGATAGTAGCACCAGGCTTTTCCGAAAGAATTGTGCACTGCACATTGACGATAGACTGGGAACGTTCCCACACTGCGCCCACTTGCCGCCCACCCTCAAGGATTCCGCGTGTCCCAGACGCCCGCCTCTCCCCTGGTTTCCAGCGACCTGGTCCGGGTCGATGTCCAGGCCCGCGACAAGGCCGACGCAATCGCCCAGGCGGCGCAGTTGCTGGTCGCCGCCGGCTGCGTGCCGCCGGCCTACGAGGCCAGCATGCTGCGCCGCGAAGCACTGGCCAACACCTTCCTGGGGCATGGCGTGGCGATCCCGCACTGCACCGGCGAGGACCGCCACCTGGTGCGCCGCGACGGCATCGCCGTCCTGCAGCTGCGCGACGGCGTGGAGTGGAACCCGGGCCAGACCACGCACCTGGTGGTCGCCATCGCCGCCCAGTCCGACACCCACATCACCGTGCTGCGGCGCCTGACCCGGCTGATCCAGGATCCGCCCAAGCTGGAGGCGCTGTTTGCCAGCGACGACCCGCAGGCGATCGTCGCCGCGCTGAGCGAGGATGCGGCCGCCACTGCGCCCGCCGCCCCGGCCAGCGACCTGGCCGAGCGCTTCGACTGGACCGTGCGCTACCCCACCGGGCTGCACGCGCGCCCGGCCACGCGCTGGGTGGAAACCGCGCGCGGCTTCGCGGCCCGCATCCAGGTGCGCGCCGGCGACCAGGTCGGCGACGCCAAGAACCTGGTGTCGCTGCTGCAGCTGGGCCTGCACGCCGGCGACACCGTGACCATTTCGGCCGAAGGCCAGGACGCCGCCGCGGCGCTGGCACGGCTGCGCAGCGTGATCGACGGCCTGACCGCGCAGGAGCAGGCCGATGCCGACGCCGCGGCGCAACGTCGCGCCGCGCCGGTCGCCGGCTGGACCCCGCCGCAGGCGCAGCCGGCCATCGTCGGCATCGGCGCCAGCCCCGGCCTGGCGATCGGCGTGGTGCACAAGCTGGCCGGCCATGACGTTGCGGTGGCGGACACGCCCGTGCCGCTGAGCGACGGCGGCGCCCTGCTGCACGACGCCCTGCAGCGCACCCGCGCGCAACTGCAGGCCATCGAGGACGACACCCGCCGCCGCCTCGGCGCCGGCGATGCGGCGATCTTCCGCGCCCAGGCCGAACTGCTCAACGACACCGACCTGATCACCCTGGCCTGCCAACTCATGGTCGAGGGACACGGCGTCGCCTGGTCCTGGCAGCAGTCGGTGGAGCGCCTGGCCAACAAACTCTCGGCGCTGGGCAATGCGGTGCTGGCCGGACGCGCCAGCGACCTGCGCGACGTCGGCCGCCGGGTGCTGGCGCAACTGGATCCGAGCCTGGCCGGCGGCAGCCTGGAGCAGTTGCCGGCCGCGCCGTGCATCCTGCTCGCGCACGACCTGTCGCCGTCGGACACCGCACATCTGGATACCAGCCGCGTGCTCGGCCTGGCCACCGCGGTCGGCGGGCCGACCTCGCACACCGCGATCCTCTCGCGCACCCTGGGCCTGCCGGCGCTGGTCGCCGGCGGCGCCGACCTGCTGGACCTGGAGAATGGCGCCAGCGTCATCGTCGACGGCAGCAGCGGCCGCCTGTACTTGGCGCCGTCGGAAGCCGACCTGGACTCGGCCCGCGCCTACATCGAGGAACAGCAGCAACTGCGTGCGCGCGAGGCCGAGCAGCGCAACCAGCCGGCGCAGACCGAGGACGGCCATCGCCTGGAGATCGGCGCCAACGTCAACCTGCCCGAGCAGGTCGCCGCCGCACTCGCGCAGGGCGCCGAGAGCGTGGGCCTGATGCGCACCGAATTCCTGTTCCTGGAGCGCGGCAGCACGCCCAGCGAGGACGAGCAGTACGCCACCTACACCGCGATGGCGCAGGCGCTGGACGGCCGCGCACTGATCGTGCGCGCGCTGGACATCGGCGGCGACAAGCAGGTCGCGCACCTGAACCTGCCGCGCGAGGACAACCCGTTCCTGGGCGTGCGTGGCGCGCGCCTGCTGCTGCGCCGCGCCGACCTGCTGCAACCGCAGCTGCGCGCGCTGTACCGCGCGGCCAAGGACGGCGCGCGCCTGGCGATCATGTTCCCGATGATCACCTCGGCCGCGGAACTGCTGACGCTGCGCGCCGAATGCGAGCGCCTGCGCGCGGAACTGCAGGCGCCGGAGGTGCCGCTGGGCATCATGATCGAAGTGCCGGCCGCGGCGATCCAGGCCGATGCGCTGGCGAAACACGCGGACTTCTTCTCGATCGGCACCAACGACCTGACCCAGTACACCCTGGCCATCGACCGCCAGAACCCGGACCTGGCCGCCGAGGCCGACAGCCTGCACCCGGCGGTGCTGCGCCTGATCCGCACCACCGTCGAGGGCGCGGCGCGCCACGGGCGCTGGGTCGGCGTGTGCGGCGGCCTGGCCGGCGATGCGTTCGGCGCGGCCCTGCTGGCCGGGCTGGGCGTGCACGAGCTGTCGATGACGCCCAACGACATCCCCGCGGTGAAGGCGCGCCTGCGCGGCAGCCGTCTGGATGCGCTGCAGGCGCTGGCGCAGCGCGCGCTGGAGTGCGAAAGCGCGGCAGAGGTGCGCGCGCTCGACGGAGCCGGCGCATGAGCGTCGATGCCGTCACCGTCACCCTGAATCCGGCGATCGACCTGACCGTGGCGATCGACCGGCTGCAACCGGGCCAGGTGCACCGTGCGCGCAGCGCCCACGCCATCGCCGGCGGCAAGGGCATCAACGTCGCCGCCTGCCTGGCCGATGCCGGCCTGCGCTGTGCCGCGCTCGGCGTGCTCGGCGCCGGCAATGCGCCGGTATTCGAAACCCTGTTCGCCGACCGCGGCATCGACGATCGCTGCCTGCGCGTGCCCGGCGACACCCGCAGCAATCTCAAGCTGGTCGCCGCCGACAGCGGCGCCACCACCGATATCAACCTGCCCGGCCTGGCCCTGGACCAGGCCCAGCTCGATACCGTCGGCGCGCGCCTGGCCGAACTGCTGCGCCCCGACCTGCCGGTGGTGCTCTGCGGCAGCCTGCCGGCCGGCCTGGCCGAGGACACCTGGCGGCATCTGCAGGCGCAGGCCGCCGCCGCCGGCGCGCGGGTGCTGCTGGACACCAGCGGTGCGCCGCTGCACGCCGCCCTGGATGCGCCGCGCGCACAACTGCCGTTCGCGATCAAGCCCAACCGCCACGAGCTGGAGGAATGGGCCGGCGCGCCGCTGGCCAGCACGGCCGAGCTGCTCGGCGCCGCGCGCGCGCTGCTGGCGCGCGGCATCGGCCTGGTCGTGGTGTCGCTGGGCAGCGATGGCGCGCTGTTCGTGCGCGGCGAGCAGGCGCTGCTGGCGCAGCCGCCGCAGCTGACCGGCGGCAGCAGCGTCGGCGCCGGCGATGCGATGGTCGCCGGCCTGGTCGCGGCCTTGCGTGCCGACGCCGACCTGGCCACCTGCGCGCGCCAGGCCACCGCCTTCGCCGTGGCCACGCTGGGCAGCGGCGTCGCCCGCCGCCTGCCGCGCGAGCGCCTGGCCGAGCTGGCCGCCGCGGTCCGCGTGGAGACCCTGGCATGACTTCCGCCGCGTCGCTGCTGTGCGCCGCGTCCTCTTGCGCTCATCGGGAGCCCGCATGAATCCGATCCTCGTGGTGATCGCCGCCGGCGATCGCAGTACCGAAGCCGTCCTCGCCGCCGAAGCGCTGCGCCATGCCGCCACGCTGCGGGGCGCGACGCTGCAGGCCGAGGTGCGCACGCCGCAGGGCGTGATCGCGCCGCTGGACCTGGCCGCCGTCCCCGCCGCCGCGCCGCTGCTGCTGGTCGGCGACAGCGACGTCGATGCCGCCCGCTTCGCCGGCCGCAGCGTGCAGCGCAGCAGCCTGGACGCGGTGCTGGCCGATGCCGGCGCGGTGCTGGCGCCGCTGCTGACCGCGGCCACCGCCACCGCCGGCGCGGCCGCTGTCGGCGGCACCGAGGGCGCCGGCAAGCGCATTGTCGCCATCACCTCCTGCCCCACCGGCATCGCCCACACCTTCATGGCCGCCGAGGGCCTGCAGCAGGCGGCCAAGGCGCTGGGCCACCAGATCCGGGTGGAAACCCAGGGCTCGGTCGGCGCGCAGGACGCGCTCAGCGCCGAGGAGATCACCGCCGCCGACCTGGTGCTGATCGCCGCCGACCGCGAGGTCGATCTGGGCCGCTTCGGCGGCAAGCGCCTGTTCAAGAGCGGCACCAAGCCGGCGATCAACGATGGCCCGGCACTGATCCGCAAGGCCCTGGCCGAGGCCAGCGTGCACGCCGCCGGCAATGGCGGCAGCGCCCCGGCCAAGGCCCAGGGCGGCCTCTCCGCCGGCCCCTACAAGCACCTGATGACCGGCGTGTCGTTCATGCTGCCCTTCGTCACCGCCGGCGGCCTGCTGATCGCGCTGGCGTTCGCGCTCGGCGGCATCTACGCCTTCGACGACGCGCACAAGGGCACGCTGGCCTGGTCGCTGTTCCAGATCGGCGCCAAGGCCGGCTTCACCCTGATGGTGCCCGCCCTGGCCGGCTACATCGCCTACTCCATCGCCGACCGCCCCGGCATCGCCCCCGGCATGATCGGCGGCATGGTCGCGGCCAACCTCGGCGCCGGCTTCATCGGCGGCATCCTCGCCGGGTTCATCGCCGGCTACGGCGTGGCCGCGCTGAACCGGGCGATCAAGCTGCCGCGCACGCTAGAGGGCCTGAAGCCGGTGCTGATCCTGCCGGTGCTGGGCACCCTGCTGGTCGGCCTGGCCATGCTCTACGTGGTCGGTCAGCCGGTGGCCGAACTGCTGGCCTGGCTCACCGAATGGCTGCGCGGCATGCAGGGCAGCAGCGCGGTGCTGCTGGGCCTGCTGCTGGGCGCGATGATGGCCTTCGACATGGGCGGACCGGTCAACAAGGCCGCCTATGCCTTCTCCACCGGCCTGATCGCCAGCCAGGTGTACACGCCGATGGCCGCGGCGATGGTCGCCGGCATGACCCCGCCGCTGGGCATCGCCCTGGCCACCTGGGTATTCCGCAGCCGCTTCACCCAGGACGAGCGCGGCAGCAGCGCCGCCACCGGCGTGCTCGGCCTGGCCTTCGTCACCGAAGGCGCGATCCCGTACGCCGCGCGCGACCCGCTGCGCACCATCCCCGCGCTGATGCTCGGCTCGGCGCTGGCCGGCGCCATCTCGATGGCCGCCGGCGCCGAGCTGAAGGTGCCGCACGGCGGTGTGTTCGTGCTGCCGATCCCCAACGCGGTCAGCCACCTGGGCATGTACCTGGTGGCGCTGCTCGCCGGCACCGTGGTCACCGCGGTGGCGCTGCGGGTGCTGAAGAAGCCGGTTCTCGCCTGATCCCGTCCATGCGCCGGCGCGTCGCCACGCGATGCCCCTCCCCCCGTCGCCGCTGGCGGCGCGCCGGCCTTTCCCTGCTGAGGAGTTCCGCCATGTCCCGTCCCCTCATCTCGTCCCTGCCCCTGGCCACCCTGGCGCTGGCGCTCGCCGCACCGCTGGCCCATGCCCAGGACGCCAGCGACGCCTTCAAGCTCAAGCTCGCCTACACCGGCGAAGGCGCCGTGTCGCTGGACGGCGGCAAGCATGAGGGCAGCGCCTACGCCGGGCAGCTGATGTTCGGCACCGACGTGGACCTGCAACGGCTGATGGGCTGGAACGGCGCCACGCTGAAGGTCTACGGCATCAACCGCCACGGCACCAACCTGGCCAACGGCAACATCGGCAACAGCACCTCGGTGCAGGAAATCTACGGCGGCCAGGGCACGCGCCTGGCCAATTTCACCATCGACCAGAAGCTGTTCAACGACCGCCTGGAACTGGAGGCCGGCCGCAGCGTGGCCAACATCCACTTCCTGGGCTCGGAGCTGTGCGGGTACTTCCAGGGCAACTCGGCCTGCGGCAACCCGACCTTCGTGTTCCGCACCAGCAACTTCACCTACTGGCCGGTGTCCAGCTGGGCCGCGCACGCCAAGGCCTGGGTGACCCCGAACGTCTACGTCCACGTCGGCGCCTACGAGGTCAACCCGATCCAGGCCGAACGCGGCCAGCACGGCCTCAACTGGAGCACCAACGACCGCACCGGCGTGATCGTGCCGTATGCGATCGGCTACAGCACGCAGGCCAGCGGCGCGCGCCTGCCGGCGATGTACGAGCTGGGCGGCTGGCAGGACAACTCCGACTACCGCGACCCGCTCAACGACCGCAACGGCAATCCGGCGCGGCTGAGCGGACTGGACTATGCCACCCGCAACGGCCGCTCCGGCGCGTTCTTCCGCTTCGAACAGCAGGTCACCCGCCCCGATCCGGACAGCAATCGCGGGCTGGTGCTGTTCGGCTCGGTGCTCAAGGGCACCTCCGGGCAGTTGATCGAAGACCATTTCCTGGAGTTGGGCCTGGTCCAGCGCGGCACCTTCGCCAGCCGTCCGCAGGACAACATCGCCTTCGTCGTCACCCAGCAGCACTACAGCGACGACGCCCTGGAAGACCTGCGCCTGGCCCGCGCCGCGGCCGGCGGCAGCGGCACCCCGCACCGGTCCCAGACCATGATGGAACTGAGCTACGGCATCCAGGTGACCCCGCAACTGCGCATCGCCCCGAACCTGCACTACATCGTGCACCCGGACCAGTTCAACGAGCCGGCCCGTACCCGCGACCTGCCCAATGCCTTGGTGGCCGGGTTGCGGCTGGACTGGGCGCTCTGAGGGGCCGGGATTCGGGAGTCGGGATTGGGGATTCGCAAAGGCGGGCGGACTGCGGCCTGAAAGTTTGCGTGCGGACGCGGCGCGCGGTCTGACGCTGACAGCATCAGTGCAGACCGACCCATCCGCGCAGATGCCGACATGATTCACTCTCGATAGCGGCACGTTGAACGCACGAGGCCCCGGCATGCCGGGGCCTCGTGCGTTTTCTTCCCTTTGATTCCGATCGCAGTGGCGCTGCGCCGATCCGTCGGCGCCTGCGGGAGCGAAACGTGGCCGGCGAATCGAGATCCGTTCGATTCCGTGCGAGCCGTCTCCCTGGCGCGGGAGCGGTGACGTTGCCGACCCGTTCATGATGCCGCGGCCCCGGAGGCGTGAGGATCGGCGGATGCCGCGGCCGACTATAGGATTTTTCCTACCCGGCGGATCAGGACCGGCGAGCGCGCAGCGATGTCATGGATGATAATGGTCATCACCGCATCGCAGAATCTGGATACACACTCCATCGAAGCTACATCGACGTATGTGAACGTAGTGACTTCGCCGCCGCCGATTACGACGGTTTTCCCACATCCCCGTTGCAAGCATTTCGCATCATGCGCATCCTGGTCGCCGAAGACGATACGTCCATTGCCGTTGCATTGCGCGACTCGCTCGCCGAGTGCGGCCACGTAGTGGACCATGTCGGCGACGGTGCCGCCGCCGAGCGCGCGCTCGGTAGCGAAAGCTATCAACTGCTGGTGCTGGACCTGGGCCTGCCGCGCCGTGACGGGCTACAGGTGCTGCAGCGCCTGCGCGCGCGCCGCGACGAGATCCCGGTGCTGGTGGTGACGGCGCGCGATGCCGTGGAAGACCGCATCCACGCGCTCGACCAGGGCGCCGACGACTACCTGATCAAGCCCTTCGAACTGTCCGAGTTCCTCGCCCGCACCCGCGCGCTCCTGCGTCGCAGCAGCAGCGGCGGCGTGCCGGAACTGGTGCTGGGGCAGCTGCGCATCAACCTGGCCGGGCGCCGGGTGTGGCTGCAGGACCAGCCGCTGGACCTGACCGCGCGCGAGTTCGCGCTGCTGGAGACCCTGCTGCTGCGCAGCGGGCGCGTGGTCAGCCGCAGCCAGCTGACCGAAGCGCTGTGCGACTGGCAGCACGAAATCACCGACAACGGCCTGGACATCTCCATGCACCGCCTGCGGCGCAAGCTGCACGGCGCGGGCGTCGGCATCCGCACCATCCGCGGCCTGGGCTATCTGCTGGAGGAGTCGCGCGCCGCCTCACCGGCCGCCGACCACGCACAGATGCCGCAGTGAGCGCGACCGCGGCCGCGCAGTCGCCGGCATACCGCCACCCCAGCCTGCGCCAGCGTCTGCTGGCGTTCCTGCTGATTCCGACCATGCTGCTGATGCTGGTGGTGTCGGCACTGTTCTACCTGCTGATGCTCAAGTACACCAATCACGTCCACGACATGGACCTGAAGGAGGACACGCAGGGCCTGGCGAATGCGGTCAACGACCCCGGCGAGCGCATGCCGCTGACCCTGCAGGCGCGGCAACTGCTGGAGTACAGCAGCGACGGCCGGGTGTTCTTCAAGCTCGACAGCCGCCGCCATGGGGTGATCAGCGGCAGCACCCAGCCGATTCCGGCGCATCCGGATCCGGCCGAAGTCGGCCGGGTGATGCTGTACGACGACCGCATGGACAACGGCGTGCCGGTGCGTGTGGCCAGCCTGTTGCTGCCTTCGGCGCTGGAGCCGGGCGACTGGCTCACCGTGTCGGTGGCCGAGACCCTGGACGACCGTCACCGCCGCGCCCGCGAGATCCTGGTGCTGATGCTGCCGACCGAACTGCTGCTCACCTGCTCGCTGCTGGTACTGGTCTGGCATGGCGTGCGGGTCGGCCTGCGCATGCTGGAGCCGGCGGTGCGGCGGCTCGACGACAGCCAGCGCGACCTCAGCCCGGTATCCGGCCCCGACATCCCGGTGGAGATCGTGCCGCTGACCCAGGCCATCGACGGCCTGCTCGGCCGCCTCAAGCACATGATGGCGCTGCAGGAACGCTTCCTCGCCGACGCCGCGCACCAACTGCGCACGCCGCTGGCCGGGCTGAGCATGCACGTGCAGCGCGCCCAGGCCAGCCAGCGCCCGGAAGACACCGCGCAGGCGCTGCAGCACATCCGCCAGCTGACCGACCGCGCCACCCGCACCTCCACCCAGCTGCTGGCGCTGACCCGCACCCAGGCCCCGCGCGAGAGCATCCGCCCGCTGCTGCCGCTGGATCTGGCGCAATGGCTGCCGCAGGCGTTGGCCGAGCGCATCCCCGACGCCCTGCACGCCGGCGTGGACCTGGGCTACGACGGCGGCGACGACGACGCGGCTGCGGCCTGGGTCGCCGCCGACGCCTATGCGTTGCGCGAACTGCTCGACAACCTGCTGGACAACGCGTTCCGCCACGCCGCCGGCCGTGTGGTCACGGTCAGCCTGCGGCGCGATCCGCTGTCCGTGCGCCTGGCCGTGGACGACGCCGGCAGCGGCATCGACGAGGCCCTGCTGCCGCGCCTGGGCGAGCGCTTCTTCCGCGCCCCGGACGCGCCCGAAGGCGGCACCGGCCTGGGCCTGGCGATCGTCGCCAACATCGCTGCCCGCCACCACGCCACGCTGCGCTACCGGCGCTCGGCGCTGGGGGGCCTGCGTGCGGAGCTGGACCTGCCGGCCGGCGCGGAGCCGCAGGCATGAGCCGGAGCCGGATCCGCCCGGCCAGCGTGCTGGCGCTGGCCGCCGCACTGGCCCTGGCCGGCTGCGCCAGCACGCCGTTGCCGGACCTGCCGCAACAGTCGCTGCCCGCGCGATGGAGCAGCCCGACGCCGCAGGCCGCGGTCCCGCGCCCACCCGGCACGGCCTGGTGGCAGGACTTCCACGATCCGCAGCTCGACGCGCTGGTCGCGCAGGCGCTGCGCGACGACCTCAACGTCGGCCAGGCACTGGCCAAGCTGCGCGCGGCGCGGCGCCTGGATACCGTGGCCGGCGCATCGCAACGCCCGCAGCTGCGTGCGCGCACCCTCGACCCGATCGACCCCGACGCCAGCGCCTCGTTCCTGGTGGTCGGGCTCGACTCGGAATGGGAGTTGCCGCTGTTCGGCCGCGGCGAGGCGACCCGGCGCATGGCCCGCGGCGATCTGGACAATGCCCAGGCCGACCTGGCGCAGGTACGCGCGGCGACCATCGCCGAGGTGACCCGCAACTGGATCGACCTGCGCCACGCGCAGCAGGCCGAGCGGCTGCAACAGGACGTCGTCGCCGCCCGCCAGCGTCAGGCGACCCTGCAGGCGACGCTGGTCGACCTGCATCTGGCCACGCCGGCTTCCGCGGCGCAGGCGCAGGCCGCCGCACTGCAGGCGCAAACCGCCCTGGACGAGCCGCGCGATGCCGCCGCCGCAGCCGCGCGGCGCCTGGCGGTGCTGCTGGGCCGCGACACGCCCGACCCGGCATGGAGCACGGCCGCGGCCAGCGCCGCGCCGACGGCGTTGCAGATCGCCGCGGTCGACAGCGTCCCGGCCGACCTGCTGCGCCGGCGCCCGGACATCGCCACGCGCGAAGCCGAGGTGCTGAGCGCGGCCGGCGCGCTGGATCTGGCCCGCGCCGATCAGTACGGCAGCATCGGCCTGGGCGGTTCGATCCGCTGGTCGACCACCCTGCTGAGCCATCGCCGCACCGCCACCCACGGTATCGCCTCGTTCGGCCCGGTGATCGACATTCCGCTGTTCGACTGGGGCATCCGCCATGCCAAGGCCAAGGCGCGCGGCGACCTGCTGGAAGCGGCCACCCTGGCCTACCGCCAGACCGTGCTGGAGGCAGTCAACGAGGTCGAGGACGCGCTGACCGCACTGGAACAGCAGCGGCGCAACGTCGAGACCCAGCAGCAGGTGCTGCAGGCACAGCAGCAGGCCAGCGAGGTCGCGCAGCAGCGCCGGCGGCTGGGCCTGGGCAGCGACCTGGACGTGGCCACGCAGCAGGCCGCGCGCGACCAGGCCGCCCTGGAACTGCTGGAAGCGCAGCGCCAGCGCGACCTGGCCTACGTCGCCCTGCACACCGCACTGGGCAGCGCCACTGCGCCGATCCCCGGCACCGGCGCCGTCAGCAACCACGAAGGCGCGCAGCCCTGATGGTCGCGCTGGCCCGCCAGACCCTGCGCTACGAGTGGCGCCGCTTCCTGCCGGTAGTGGTGTCGGTGGGCTTCGCCAGCCTGTTGCTGCTGCTGCAGACCGCGCTGGTGCTGGGCATCTTCGGCAGCGCCAGCGTCTATGTGTCCGGCTCCGATGCCGACCTGTGGCTGGGCTATCCCGGCACGCAGAGCGTGGACCAGGGCCGCGCCATCGATCCGGACGCGGCCGCGCCGCTGTACCTGGACCCGCGGGTGGCGCAGGTCGAGCCGTTCATCTGGTTCGACGGCGACTGGCGCGGCCCCGGCGACACCGGCGCGGTGTCGGTCTACATCTCCGGCATCGACACCCGCGACGGCGGGCTGATGTTCTCCCGTCTGCTCAGCCCCGCCCTGCGCGCGGCGCTGCGCGAACCGGACACCGTGGTGGTGGACCGCGCGGAACTGGACAAGCTCGGCGTCGGCGTCGGCAGCAGCGCGCGCATCAATGGTCATCGCGTGCGGGTGATCGGAGTCGGCCGCGGCCTGCGCGCGCTGGGCGGGGTCAACGTGCTCGCCTCGCTGGACACCGCGCGCGCGCTCAACAGCGACACCGCGCATCCGGACTGGCCGACCTACATGGTGGCCAGGCTGCGCCCCGGCGCCGACCCGCAGGCGGTGGCGCAGGCGATCGACAGCGCGGTCACGCGGCCGCGCGTGGAAGCCTGGAGCGCCGACGATTTCGCCCGGCGCAGCATCCTGTTCTGGATGTTCGACACCGGCGCCGGCTCCGGCGTGCTGTTCCTCGGCGGCATCGTGCTGCTGGTCGGCGTGGCCATCACCAGCCAGACCCTGCTCGGCACCGTGCTCGGCGCCGCGCGCGAGTACGCCACGCTCAACGCGCTGGGCGTGAGCATGCGCAACCTGCGCTGGGTGGTGCTGGAACAGGCCGCCTGGGTCGGTGCGCTGGGCCTGATCGGCGCCAGTGCGCTGGGCGCGACGCTGGTCGCGCTGGCCCGCGCGCACGACGTGCCGGTGGCGTTCAACGCCAGCGGCTGGGGCCTGTGCGTGTGTGCGGTGATGCTGCTGACCGTGGTCTCGGCCCTGGCCGCGCTGCGCGGGCTGCGCCGCGCCGATCCGGCGTTGCTGCTGCGATGAGCCGCATCGTCGCCCCCGCCGCGCTGCACCCGGCCGCCGCCACCCTCAGCGGCAGCGGACTGTGCAAGAGCTTCGTCTCCGGCAGCCTGCGCACGCCGGTGCTGCGCGACGTGGAACTGCAGGTGTGGCCGGGCGAGCTGACCCTGATCTCCGGCCCGTCGGGCTGCGGCAAGAGCACTCTGCTGTCGATCCTCAGCGGCCTGCAGCGCGCCGACGCCGGCCGGGTGCTGGCGCTGGGCGAGGAACTGGGCGCGCTCGGCGCCACCGCGCTGGAGCAGTTCCGCCTGCGCCACACCGGCTTCATCTTCCAGGGCTTCAACCTGTTCCCGGCGCTGTGCGCGCTGGACCAGGTGCGGCTGCCGCTGCAGTACATGGGCCTGGCCCCGGCCGAAGTGCGCAGCCGTGCAGAGGAGGCGCTGGCCGAGGTCGGCATCGCCCACCGCCAGCACCTGCGCCCGGCCGAACTGTCCGGCGGCGAGAAGCAGCGCGTGGCGATCGCCCGCGCGCTGGCCAAGCACCCTGCGCTGCTGTTCGCCGACGAACCCACCAGCGCGCTGGACGCCGGCAACGGCCAGATCGTGATCGACCTGTTGCATCGCATCGCGCGCCGCCACAACACCATGGTGCTGTGCGTGAGCCACGACCCGCGCCTGATCCGCCATGCCGACCGCGTGCTGTCGATGGAGGACGGCCGCATCCTCGACGACCGCCGCGTCAACGCGCCGCCCTCGCCCCTGCCCTCACGGAATCCCGCACCATGAAAGCGTTCGCCGCCGCGCCCCTGCTGAGCCTGCTGCTGGCCGCATGCGCGCCCTCGGACCGCACGCCGGCCCCGGCGCCGGCCGCCACCCCGGCCTACCTGGCGGTGGCGCGCGGCCGCATCGATGTGGAAGGCGGCGTGCTCAAGCTCGGCCTGCCGGTCGCCGCGACCCTGCGCGAGGTGCCGGTGCACGAGGGCGACGCGGTGCAGAAAGGCGCCGTGCTGGTCGCCGGCGACGACCGCGCCGCCGCGGTCGAGCTGGACATCGCCCGTACCCGCGCGCAGGCCGCGGCGACCCACCTGAAACAACTGCAGCAGCGCCTGCAAAGCGCGCAGCAGAAGCAGCGGCGGCTGGCCGAGGCCGCGCGCCTGGGCGCCGGCGACGGGCAGACCGCCGACGATGCCAGCGACGCGGTACAGAGCCTGGCCGACGCGCTGGACACCGCGCGCAGCGACGCGGCCCTGGCCGACGCGCAGGTGCGCGCGGCAGAACTGCAGCGCGCGCAGTACCGGCTGCAGGCGCCGGTCGCCGGCCGCGTCCTGCAGCTGTCGGCCGCGGTCGGCGCGCGCAGCGAGGCCAACGCGCCGCTGCTGACCCTGCTGCCGGACGCGCCGCGCCTGGTCCGCGCCGAATTGAACGAAAGCTATGCCGGCAGCGTCACCCCGGGCATGGCCGCCGAGGTCATCAGCGACGACGGCCGCCAGACCGTGCTCGGCCAGGCGGTGGTGCGTTGGCTGGCGCCGGCCTACGGCCCGACCCAGTTGCACGACGACGCCACGCCCGCCGGCAACGACCGCAGCGTGGCCTGCGTGCTGGCCTTCACCCAGCCCTCGACCCTGCGCCTGGGCCAGCGCGTGCTGGTGCGCTTCCGCAACCAGGCCGCGGCCAAGCATTGAGCTTGCACGCCGCCGCCGCGGCGAAAGGCTGCTGAAACGCGCAGCGGCGACCCTGCACGGATTGCCGAGACTGCGCAGCCGCGCCCATTCACATGATCCAATCTGCCGAGTTCCACTTCGAAGGCGGCCGCAATGGCGTGCTGCTGATCCACGGCCTGACCGGCACGCCCAGCGAAATGCGCCTGCTCGGCAAGAGCCTGAACCGCGAAGGCTTCAGCGTCCATGGCGTGCAGCTGGCCGGCCACTGCGGCGACGAGGACGATCTGCTCGCCACCAACTGGCGCGACTGGTACGCCAGCGTCGAGGCGGCGGCCGCGCGCATGCGCCCACAGGTCGACCGGCTGTTCGTGGCCGGGCTGTCGATGGGCGCGGTGCTGGCACTGCGCCTGGCGCAGGAGCGTCCGCAATGGGTGGACGGCGTCGGCGTGCTCGGCGCCACCTTCCGCTACGACGGCTGGAACATCCCCAAGCGCGCGCGGCTGGCGTTCCTGCTGCCCTGGTTCAAGCGCCTGGGCATCGGCAAGCGCCGCATGTTCCTGGAAGAGCCGCCGTACGGCCTGCGCGACGAGCGCATCCGCGCCCAAATCAGCAGCGCGATGCTCGGCGGCGACAGCAGCGCCGCCGGCCTCCCCGGCAACCCCTGGCACGCCCTGGCCGAGATGTACCTGCTCGCGCGCGCGGTGCGCCGCGACCTGTCCAAGGTCGTCGCGCCATGCCTGGTCGCGCACGCGACCGAGGACGACATCGCCGACCTGCGCAATGCGCGGCTGGTGATCGCCAACGTGTCCGGGCCAACGGAGCTGCTGCTGCTGCACGACAGCTATCACATGATCACCCTGGACCGCGAACGGCGCGTGCTCGGCGCGCGCCTGGCGC
The DNA here is from genome assembly GCF_009192905.1 of Xanthomonas sp. LMG 12459. Taxonomy (NCBI): domain Bacteria; kingdom Pseudomonadati; phylum Pseudomonadota; class Gammaproteobacteria; order Lysobacterales; family Lysobacteraceae; genus Xanthomonas; species Xanthomonas sp. LMG 12459. The sequence continues at coordinate 56,737 of NZ_NSGT01000023.1, read as the reverse complement.
AGTTCTTCGCCGCCCTGTGCGCGCCGCAGCAGGCCGCCGCCTGATGGCGATGACCGGCTCGGTAGTGGGCATCTGGCTGGCGACGGTGGCGCTCGACACCGCCGGCCAATTGGCCTTCAAGTATGTGGCCAGCCACCCGCAGGGCACCGGCATGGCGCGCTGGCAGCGCATGGCGCGGCAGCCGCAGCTGTGGTTCGGCGTGGCCTGCTACGTGCTCGAATTCCTCGCCTGGACCGCGTTTCTGTCGCTGGTGCCGCTGGGCCGCGGCGTGCTGCTGGGCTCGATCAACATCGTGGCGATCATGCTGGCCGGGCGCTGGCTGTTCGGCGAACGCCTGGGGCGCATGCAGGTGGCCGGCATCTGCCTGGTCAGCGCCGGCGTGGCCGTGGTGGGGCTGGGCTCATGAGCCGGCCGCCGCTGCATCGCTATGCGGTGGGCTTCGCCCTGCTGCTGAGCTTCGACACCCTGGCGCAGATCGGCTTCAAGCTGGCCGGCACGCACGCGTTCCCGCCGCAAGCCGAACTGGCGTGGGTGCTGCGCCTGCTCGGCAGCCCATGGCTGTACGCCGCGTTGCTGGGCTACGTCGGCGCGTTCTTCACCTGGATGAAGCTGCTCGAGCATGCGCCGATCGGCCCGGCGTTCGCCGCCTCGCACCTGGAGGTAGTCAGCGTGATGCTGCTGTCGGCCTGGTGGTTCAACGAACACATCGGCCTGTTGCAGGCGCTGGGCGCGGCGCTGATCGTCGGCGGCATCGTCTGCCTGGCGATCGGCGAGCGCGCGGATCCCGCCGATGCGCACTGAAATCCCACCGACCGCCGGCCTGCCGCTGCAGTGGGGCGACCTGTGGCCAGGCCGGCCGCGCGAACGCCTGGCCAGCGCGCTCGGCCTGCCGCAGGCCCTGCTGACCTGCTCGGGCACCGCCGCGCTGATCGTGGCCCTGCGCACCCTGACCGCGGCCAACCGGCGCCGGCAGGTGCTGGTATCGGCCTATACCTGCCCGCTGGTGGCGCTGGCGGTGGCGCACTGCGGCCTGCAACTGGTGCTGTGCGATCTGCTGCCCGGCTCGCTGGAACTGGACCCGGTGCAGCTGGCGCAGCGCTGCGGCAGCGACACCCTGGCCATCATCGCCACCCATCTGGGCGGGCGTCTGATCGACCTGGCGCCGCTGCGCCGCGCCGCCGAAGGCTGCGGCGCGCTGCTGATCGAGGACGCGGCGCAGGCGCTGGGCGGCGTGCATCCCGACGGCCGCCCGGCCGGCCTCGGCGGCGACATCGGCTTCTGCAGCCTGGCCGCCGGCAAGGGACTCACGCTGTACGAAGGCGGGCTACTGATGTCGCGGCATGCGCCGCTGCAGCGCAGTCTGGCCGACACCGCCGCGCGCCTGGGCCAGCGCGACTGGCGCTGGGAACTGCGCCGCAGCCTGGAACTGCTCGGCTACGCCGCGCTGTACCGGCCGCAGCCGCTGCGCTGGGCGTACGGCGCACCGGTGCGCCGCGCGCTGCGCCGCGGCGACCGCATCGGCGCGGCCGGCGACCGCTTCGGCACGGCCATCGCCCAGCACGCGGTCGGCGCCTGGCGCGAAGGCGTCGGCGTGCGCGCCAGCGCGCGCTGGCCGGCATTTCTTGCGCAGATCCGCGAACAGGGCCGGCGCCGCAGCGCACGCCTGGCCAGCATCCCGAGCCTGAGCGTGATCGCCGATACCCCCGGCGCCCAGGGCAGCTGGCCGATCCTGATGGTGCTGCTGCCCGATGCGGCCGCACGCGAATCGGTGCTGGGTGCGCTGTGGCCGCGCGGACTCGGCGTGGCGGTGCCGTTCGTGCATGCCCTGCCCGACTACGACTACCTGGACGGCATCGTCGAACGCACGCCGATGCCCAACGCCAGCGACTTCGCCGCGCGCTGCCTGAGCATCAGCAACAGCCCCTGGCTGGACGAGGCGCGCTTCGAGACCATCGTGGCCACGCTGCACGCGGCCTGCGCCGTTTCCTGTCAGAAACTAGCGCCCGTGGATATTGCGCTTGCTGGTGTCTGCGGATAATCTACACGGCTAAGAGACGCGTAAAATTATTACAAAAAAACGCGCTGAAGTTAATGTAGACCCCTGAATTTAAAGAATTATCTGGAGAAAAAATGAAAAGGACTATTTGGCTAGCCGCCACTGTGGCATTCGCCAGCATTGTTGCAATATTTTTCTTTCAAAAGAAAGAAAACAATGAAAATTCGCTCAGTCAGGCACAGCTTACAAACTCCGCTGAATCCAGCGAAAAATCATTAAAGCCCGAAATTTCAGCGACTGGAAAAGAAGAAGAAAAAAGCGGGCCATCGAGACCTGCAAAAAAATCCATAAGGCACCCGTTCCCCGAAGTACCGCAAACACGAAGAGGAATGAGCTTCGAGAACGATCCATTTTTTGCAGAAAGCAAAGCCGAACAGGCTTGGCTGGATCGCCACGGCTACCCCAATGAAAAACAATGGGAGGCCTATATGACAGCCCCGGAAGCTCTTTTGAAAGAAGCAGCAGACGCCGGAGACATGGCAGCGAAGGCAATATTGGATGCGCGCTTGTTGCCAACCGATCAACAGGCACAGCAACGCCTCATAGACGCAGGCGCAGAAGGAAATCTTTTTGCCCTAAATATGCTTGCCTCCTATCAAGGCGGAGCATCCAATGGAGATCCAGTTGCAGCCTATGCTTTGTCCCGCGTTTTAGAAATGCGAGGAGATACCCGCGCCGGAATCACCAGAGACGCAATGATTACAAAGCCATTATCAACCCAACAAAGGACATTAGGAGAGTCGGAAGCATTGCGAATAAATGACGCGATCGACAATATTTACAAGTCGAAATATGGAATAGATCCAAAATTAGACAAGCGCCCCATTGGCGCACAGTAAATCCACAAAAAAGGAATGAATTTTATGCAAAAGAAATATGGAATTGCACTACTATCTTTTAGTGGAATCATGGGTGTAGCACTAGCATGTTCCGAGCTCCCCATGCCCCCATTGCCACCGATTTCGGTAACTCTAGGCGACCTACCAAAGTTCAGCGACTACTCCAACCCGGCAAATGCCGCCTTTATGTCGAAACTCGATGCATCTGCATCAAAAGTTCTCGGCGAAGGCATATGGGTAAACAACTCCTACAAAGGCTATGTCGCCTACACATTCAAAATGCTGATGCACTCAGGGCGAAATATTGTCTATATTGAAAAGCCGTGTGGCAAAACCGCAAAGGAAGTGGCCAAGGAGCTGCAAGATCAAGCTTCGAATAATAGTGGTGGTGGTGGTGGCGGCGGCAATGTAGGCAGTGGTAGCGGTGGCGGCATCCTAATTGGAGGCGGCTGCTATGGAAGCTGCGGGGGAAAAATGCCAGTTGTCGACGTAGGCCCCCCAGAGCAAACAAGTTAATCCACCCAGTGGTTTAGCGTGCAAAACGGCTTCATAGCCAAGCACATCGAATTGACATGTCGGGGCCGACGAATATGTCGCCCCGGCGTTTTGGCAACCCTCTTATACAGCAGTGCCTTTTGATAGGCGCTTCGAGCAGATTCGAACCACCTTCATCCAAAACAGCGCGCGCACCTCAATCAATCATTTAGATACGCTGACCACGTCCAGCGCCGCCAGCAGCCGCAGGTTCAACGCGTGCTGCTGCGCCTGCCACGCCGACAGGTCCGCCGGCGACGGCTCGGGTTGCGCATCCAGCGCCGCCAGCTTGCGCTTCCACCATTGCGGGTAATGGGCCAGCGAGACTTCGCCGGTGATGTCGCTGCCGCACACCTGCCCGTGCAACGCCTTGATCGCCTGCAGCAACTGCGGTATGCGCAGTTGGCCCTGGTCCCAGTTGGTGCGCACGTCCTGCGGATCCAGCACGTCCTTGTCCAGCGACAGATAGGTCGGCATCGGCGTGCGCCGCAGGTGCTCGACGAACGCGTCGCTCAGCGCGCTCACGCTGTCGAAGCCGCGCACCGCCTGGCCCAGGCCCAGCCGCCGCGCCCAACCCACGTCCACGCCGCTGCACCAGTAGCGCAGCTTGCCGCGGTACAGCGGCAACAGGTGGTTTTCCCAGGCATGGCCAGGGCCGACGTCGCCGGAGGTGATGCCGGCCACCTCGACCTGCGCCACCTGCGGCAGCGCGGCGATGCGCCGCACCCACGAGCCGCAGTGCACGCCGAACGGGAAGCGCATGTTGTCCGGATGGTTGTCGAACACCACCACCCGCAACGGCGCCTGCGCGCGCTGCGCCAGGCGCACGATCAACGGCAGGCTCAGGTGATGGAAATCGCCGCTGCCCAGCAGCACGGTGCCGTACTGCGCCGGCAGCGCCTGCTCCAGCGCCGCGCCGAAGCGGCGCAGCCGCGCCATCGAGCAGGCGAAGCGCAGACCATCGCACCAGTCGCGCAACGGCAGGCGCACGGCGCCGGGTACTGCGCCCAGCGAAGCGTCGAGATCGAGCAGGACCGGGGTGCGCATCTCAGTCCTCCTCGGCGGTATCGGCGGCCGGCCCGACGTCGTCGGATTCGAACAGCGGCCGCAGCCGCCGCAGCACGGCGCGCAGCAACGGATTGCGCAGGTACACCGCATGCCAGGTGTAGGTGAAGCTGGCGCCGAGCTGGGCCTTCACCTCCGGATCGGTCCAGCCGGCGACGTAGGCGGTGAGGCCATGGCGGCAGGCATAGTCGAGGTTCTCGATCCAGCTCAGCGCGTACAGGTTGTGGTCGCGCGCATCCGGGTAGTGCAGGCCGATGTACTTGTCGATCAGCCGACCCTCGTGCACGTAGCACAGATTCCAGCCGATGATGCGGCCCTGGTGCCGGTACACGAACACCTGGCCGCCCGAGTCGGCGTCGGTCAGCAGCGCGTCGAAGAACGGTTCGGTCAGCAGGTCGAAATGGATCTCGCTCTGCGCGTACACCTCCTGGTACAGCGCATAGCAGTGCGCGCGCAGCGCCGGGTCGGCGAAGGCCGGGCCGGTCGGCAGCACCTCGATCTCCAGATCGGCGCGCGAGCGCAGCTTGCGGCGGATGTTGCGCCGGCGCCCGCGCGAGAGCCGCGCCAGGTACTCGTCGGTGGAGGCGAAGTCGATCGGCACCCAGGCCAGCGCCTGCCCGCGCAGCAGCACGTAGCCGTTGCGCTCGCAGGCGTCCAGGAACGCCTGCGCCCAGGCGTTGTCGGCCTCATCCAGCAGCGGCGAGCGCTGCGGCACGTCCTTGACGATCATCAGCGCGCGGCGCCGGCCCAGTTGCGTACGCCACTGCCGCGGCAACTGCACCGGGTCGGCCGCGCGCGGCAGCCAGGCGTATTCGCTGACGGTGCTGCCGACGAAGCTGGTGCGCGGCCGCAGCAGGCGTTGCCACAGCCGCTGCAGCGGCAGCCGCGCCACCTTCGCGCGCAGCGCGGGTTCGGCGGTGGTGAGCAGGTCGAAATCGGCCTCGAAGGCCGGCACCCCGTGCTCCAGGGGCTGGATCAGGAAACCGGCTGGCGGGTGCTGCAGGAACTGCCGCTGCAAGGCCTGCGGCTCGAGTTGGTTGACGAAAGGCATCTGCAAGATTGATCGTCTAGCGTGGAGAATGGATGCTGCGGCCCAGGCCGCAGCGTGCGATCCACCGGCGGCGGGCGCCGCACGGTGGCCCTTCATTTCGCGGAGCACTGCCATGACCCCGTCCATCGAGTCGCAAATCCACAGCATCGTCGCCAAGCATGGCGAGATCGACCCGGCGCGCCTGACCCCCGATGCCAAGCTGCAGGACCTGGGCGTGGATTCGCTCGAGGCCATCGAAATCCTGTTCGACATCGAAGAACACTTCGACATCACCTTCCCGCAGCGCGACCCGAACCTGGACGACGGTTCGCTCGGCAAGCTGGTGCAGGCGGTCGAGGACGCGCTGGCGGCCAAGGCGGCGGCCGGCGCGGCGCAACCGGCGCACTGACGCGCCATGGGCGCCTCCCCGCACGCGCGGCGCGTCGTGGTCACCGGCATGGGCGCGGTCAGCGCGCTCGGCCTGGGCGCCGAGGCGCTGTGGAGCGCGATGCGCGAGGGCCGCAGCGGCATCGCCGCCCTGCCCTCGCCCGATCCGCTCAGCACGTTGAAGATGCGCGTGGCCGCGACCCTGCAAGGGTTCGCTCCGGATGCCACGCAGACCGGCGGCATCGCCCCCGGCCAACTCGACCGCATGACCCAGATGGCGCTGGTCGCCGCCCGCGAGGCGATCGCCCAGGCCGGGCTGCCGCACGGCGATGCCGCGCTCGGCGCGCGCTGCGCGGTGGTGGTCGGCACCGGCGTCGGCGCCGAACTCAGCCGCGACGAACAATCGCGCCGGCTGTACCGCGACCAGGCCGAACGCCTGCATCCGCTGACCATCGTGCGCAGCATGGCCAACGCGCCGGCCAGCCAGATCAGCATCGCCTTCGGCCTGCGCGGCCCGGCCTTCGCCGTCTCCAGCGCCTGCGCCTCGGCCAATCACGCCTTCGCCCAGGCCGCGCTGATGGTCCGCCATGGCCTGGCCGACGTGGCCATCGCCGGCGGCAGCGAAGCCTGCCTGAGCCTGGCGCTGATCCGCGCCTGGGAAGCGATGCGGGTGGTCAGCGACGACACCTGCCGGCCGTTCTGCGCGCAGCGCAGCGGCCTGGTGCTGGGCGAAGGCGCCGGGATGTTCGTGCTGGAAAGCGCCGAGCACGCGGCCGCCCGCGGCGCGCTGCCGCTGGCGGAGCTGGCGGGATTCGGCATGAGTTCCGATGCCGGCGACATCGTCGCGCCCAGCGTCGACGGCGCCGCCACGGCGATGCGCCTGGCGCTGCAGGATGCCGGCCTGGCCCCGGAACAGATCGACTACATCAACGCCCACGGCACCGGCACGCAGGCCAACGACCGTTGCGAGACCAAGGCGCTGCGTCAGGTGTTCGGTGCGCATGCCGAGGCGCTGGCGGTCAGCTCGACCAAGGCGGTGCACGGCCACGCGCTCGGTGCGGCCGGCGCGCTGGAACTGGTGGCGGCGATCGGCACGCTGCGCGAGCAGGTGGTCCCGCCCACGGCCAACTTCCTCGATGCCGATCCCGAATGCGATCTGGACTACGTGCCCAACCAGGCGCGCGCCCGCAACGTGCAAGCGGTGCTGAGCAATTCCTTCGCCTTCGGCGGACTCAATGCGGTGATCGCGCTGCGCGCGGCGGGCTGAAGCGCCCGCCGCCGCAAACAACGGCGGGAGGCAACGCGAACCGCGCGCGTCGTCTCCCGCCCGGCTCATGCGACCTGCTTGGCGCGGGTCAGCAACTGGTCCAGCAAGGACAGGCCCAGGTCGATCTCTTCGTGGCTGATGTGCAGCGACGGCGCCAGCGTGATCACGTTCTTGTAGTAACCGCCCACGTCCAGGATCAGGCCGATGCGCTTGCCGTTGTGGCGCAGCTCGCCTTCCAGGCCCATGTCGACCATGGTGTCGAGCAGCTTGCGATTCGGCGTGAAGCCGTCCGCCTGGCAGATTTCCGCACGCAGGGCCAGGCCCAGGCCGTCGACGTCGCCGATTTCCGGGTGGCGCTTCTGCAGGTCGCGCAGGCCGTCCAGGAAGTGCGCGCCCTTGGCCATCACCATCGACTCGTAGTCGGTCTCGGCCAGCATGCGCATGGTCTCCAGGCCGACCGCGGTGCCCAGCGGGTTGGAGGCGAAGGTGGAGTGGGTCGAACCCGGCGGGAACACGGTCGGGTTGATCAGTTCCTCGCGCGCCCAGATGCCGGCCAGCGGGTTCAGGCCGTTGGTCAGCGCCTTGCCGAACACCAGCACGTCCGGGGTCACGCCGAAATGCTCGATCGCCCACAGCTTGCCGGTGCGGAAGAAGCCCATCTGGATCTCGTCCACCACCATCAAGATGCCGTACTTGTCCAGCACCCGCTTCAGGCCGGTGAAGAAGTTCGGCGGCGGGATCACGTAGCCGCCGGTGCCCTGGATCGGCTCGACGTAGAACGCCGCGTACTCGCACTGCCCGGCCTTGGGATCCCACACGCCGTTGTACTCGGTCTCGAACAGGCGCTCGAACTTGGCCACGCACTGCTCGCCGTACTCTTCCTTGGACATGCCCTTGGGGCCGCGGAAGTGGTACGGGAATTCGATGAACTGGGCGCGGTCGAAATGACCGAAGCGACGGCGGTAGCGGTACGACGAGGTGATCGCCGAGGCGCCGAGGGTACGGCCGTGGTAGCCGCCTTCGAACGCGAACACCAGGCTCTTGCCGGCGCTGGCGTTGCGCACCAGCTTCAGCGAGTCTTCCACCGACTGCGCGCCGCCGACGTTGAAGTGCACGCGGCCCTTGCGGCCCCACTTGCGCTCGGCGTCGACCGCGATGGTCTTGGCCAGCTCGATCTTGGTCGGGTGCAGGTACTGGCTGGCGACCTGCGGCAGGGTCTCGATCTGACGGGTCAGCGCCTGATTCAGGCGCGGATTGGCGTAGCCGAAGTTGACCGCCGAGTACCACATCTGCAGGTCCAGGTACGGCACCTCTTCGGTGTCGTACAGGTAGCTGCCGTCGCAGCGGCCGAAGATGCGCGGCGGCTCGCTGTAGTGCACGGTGTCGCCGTAGGAGCAGTACTGGGACTCGTCGGCCAGCATCTGCGCATCGCTCAGCGCGCGCTGGTGGTCGGCACCGGTGCGCAGCAGCGCCTCCGGATCGGGCGCGGCATCGCCATGCAGCGGTGCGAGCGAGGAAAGCGAAACATTCCGGTTCATCGGGATCAGGCTCGTTGGGTGACGGGAAGCGGGAAGGACACGGTGGTGGTCGCCGGCACCGCCAGGTCGGGCAGCAGGGCGATGGCGTCGTCGAAACCGGTGATCGCGCAATGGGCGATCCCGTTGGCGCGGCAATGACGCAGCAGCCCGTCCTTGGCGAACACCAGGTCGGCCTTGCCGGCCAGGCAGAAATCGGAACGGCCGTCGCCGATCAGCAAGGTCGCGCGCTCTGGCGGCTGCTGCGCCATGACCGCGCACTTGCAGGTGCCGCTGGGGCAGTCCGGGCGCGCATGCGGCGAGGCCATGCGCCATTCGCCCGCGTCGGTACGCAGCAGGCGGTTGGCGATGATCGGCAGGTGGTGCAGGCCGTGGCGGGCCAGGATCCGGGCGATGCCGTAGTCCAGGCCGTCGCTGACGATGCTCAGCGGGATGCCCAGGCGTTCGGCCAGCGCCACGAAGCGCACGAAGGCCGGGTCGATCCGCACCGCATCCAGCACCCGGTGCAACGCATCGACGTCGCCGTCGAGCAGCGCGACCTGCTTGCTCATGCACTCGCGGGCCCCGATCCGACCGGCGACCCAATCGTCTTCCAGCTCCTGCCAACCGGGGCGCCCGAGGTGCTCGAGCAGGCTGTCGGTCACGTCCCGCAGGGACACGGTACCGTCAAAATCGCAAAGGATGTTCCATTGGGCGCGCAAGGTGGCTCTCCGGCTGATGGGGGCAGAGCCTAGGCACGCTGTCTTTCGCACTCCTTTCGGCGAGGTGAAAGAAAGCGGAGCGTTCACATTGGGCGTGGTAAGTAGGCGCCTGCTCGGCACGGACGCGCGGAAGCGTCAGCCCGGTCCAGGACGCGACGACGCCCGCGTCAGCTCCCAGGCGTTCCGCGGCGCAGTTGCGCGTGGTTTCGGCGGAAAAGCTTGCAAAGAGGGAGATTCGTCGAAGACGGCGATGCGGCCACTCCGGGGCCCGCCTTCGGGACGTAAAGCGACGTCCATCCCAACGCCAAGGCGCCTCAATGCGTGCCGGGCAGTGGCTCATTGCCATCACGCAACCAAGCCGCACCGCCGCCCACCATCCATTGCGGATGGGGACCGGCAGCGCGTCCGCATGCGAAAACGGCTGCGCCTCCAGACAGACGGCCTCCAGGAAACATCACGCCGCCGGCACCGACCTACCGGCGCAGCGGGCTGACAGACGGCTTGCGCGCGGCACCGCGGTCGAGGCTCGCCACCGAGACCAGCCCCTCCCCTCAGCGATTGACGTCCACCACCAAGCGTCCGCGCACCTTGCCGTCGAGCAGATCGCGAGCGGCGCCGATGGCCTCACCCAGGCCGATGTCGCGGGTGATGGCGTCGAGCTGTGACAGGTCCAACTCCTTCGCCAGCCGCGACCATGCCTCGATGCGCTCGTGCCTTGGACGGGTGACGCTGTTGATCCCCAGCAGGCTGACCCCGCGCAGGATGAACGGCGCGACGGTGGCGGGAAACTCCATGCCCTGCGCCAGACCGCATGCCGCCACTGCCCCATCGGCGCGCGTACCGGCGCATACGTTGGCCAGGGTGTGGCTTCCGACCGAATCAATCGCTGCGGCCCAGCGCTCGGCCTGCAGCGGCTTGCCTGGTTGCGACAGCGTCGCGCGATCGACGATCTCCTGCGCGCCAAGCGCCTTCAGATAGTCCGCTTCCTGCGGACGGCCGGTGGAGGCGATCACGCGGTAGCCGCGGCGCGCCAGCAGGGAAATGGCGAAGCTGCCGACGCCGCCGTTGGCGCCGGTGACCAGCACCTCGCCATGCTCGGGACGCAGGCCGTGGCGCTCCAGTGCCAGCAGGCACAGCATGGCCGTGTAGCCGGCCGTCCCGATCGCCATCGCCTGGCGGGCGCTCAGCGCCTGCGGCAAGGGGATCAACCAATCGCCGTCCACGCGTGCGCGCTGGGCCAGGCCGCCCCAGTGTTTTTCGCCCACGCCCCAGCCGTTTAGCAGCACCGCATCGCCGACGCGATAGGCCGGATCTTCGCTGTGCAGCACGGTACCGGCCAGGTCGATGCCCGGCACCATCGGGAAGCGGCGCACCACGCTGCCCCCTTGACCGGTGATGGCCAGGGCGTCCTTGTAGTTGAGCGTGCTGTACGCGACCTCGACGGTGACCGTCCCCGGCGGCAGGGCCGCGTCGTCCAGCGGCTGCAGCGCGGCGCGATAGCCGGCATCGTCCTTGTCGATGAGGATGGCGTTGAACATGAGCACTCCTTGGATGAGAGAGGGAAGCAAGCCGATCTAGCCCGGCAGGCCGGCGAAGTAGCCCTGCGCGAACACCTGCATCGGCGCGACGCTGCACGCCAGCCGTGCGCGCAACACCGCGCCCTCCCAGCCGATCCAGAAGTACGCGGCAAGGGCATCGGCGTCGGCATGCGCGGCCAGCGCGCCTTCCGACTGCGCCGAACGCAGACAGTCGGCCACCCGCTGCTGCCAGCCCAGCAGCACGGCATCCAGACGCGCGCGGAAGTCGCCGGGCAGCGTGGTCACTTCCTGAGCCAGGTTGCCGACCAAGCAACCGCGCTGGAAGTCGAAGCGCTCCATGCCCTCCTGGGCGTCCTCGACGAAGTGGCGCAGACGCTGCAAGGCTGGCACCTCGTCGGCTTGCAGATGACGATCGAGCTTGCGCAGGAAATAGGCGTCGTACGCCTCGAGCACCGCCAGGCCGAAGGCGTTCTTGCTGCTGAAGTAGTGATAGAACGAGCCCTTCGGCACCTTGACGCGGGACAGCACGGCGTCGATCCCGGTGGCTGCAAAACCCTGACTAGTCAGCACTTCCATACCGGCGCGCAACAGCAGGTCGCGCGTGTCCTGCAGCGCGCGCTCCGACTTTGGCGGCCGCCCACGGCGAGGCTGCACTGACGCGACTGGAAGCTCCATACGTCGATATTAGACCGATCGTCTCTAAAAATACACGGCCGAGAACAGGCCGGGCGGACAGGCCAGGAGAGATATGCCTGGAGTGCGCAGGATCGCGTCGGTGCGGCCATGCACCGATGCGTGACAAGGCGTACGGGCAGCGCAGTTGCCCGACTGCTCAGCGGGCGAGGCCTGCGATGAAGGCCGCGTCCTGCGCGCCGCTATAGATGCGCAGATCCTGCATGCGGCCCTTGAAGTAGGGATCGCCGCCGTACTGGGAGCGGCCCAGCCAGGTCTGCGTGGTCTCGCCCAACTGGAAGGGATTGATCCAGATGCCGTCTGCAGTGGCGACTTGCTTGCCGTCCACATAAAGCGTGCCGACCTTCCCCGAGAGCGTGACCGCCACATGCACCCAGCGCTCGGTAGGCAACGCATCGGCCGTGACCGACTCTTCGTTCCAGAACTGATTGCGGGAACTCGAAAAGCGCAGCTTGCCGCTGCCGTCGCGTGTGAGCAGCGCCATGTACGCCACGTCGTTGGAGCCGAAGTCGAAGATGCGCGCGTTGACCACCGACGCATCCAAGTACACCCACACCGCCACCGTGACATCGCCCAATGCCGACACCGCACCGTCGGGCAGCAGCACATGACCGCTGCGGCCGTCGAACTGCAAGGCACTGCCGCCATTACGGCCTGCACCCCAGCTGGTACCGCCCTGCAAGCGTCCATGCCGCCCGCGGCCACTGGCGTCGTTGGCATCACCGTTGAGCGGCAGGTGCAACCACAGCTCACCGGGAACCGCCACGCGCGCAGTCTCCGAACCGAGCATCGGCCCGGCGTCCTTGGTCAGTGCGACGATGCGGTAGTACCAGGTGCCCTGCGCAGGAACATCGGTGTAGGTACATGGATCGACGACGCGCGCGATCGCCGCGAACGGGCCGTTGGGCGATGCGGCCCGCTGCACCACGTACAGCGAAGCGCCTGCACTGCCCCACCACGACAGTTGCACCTTTCCGTTGCTCAGGAAGGCGCTGAGGCCACTGGGTGCGGCCGGCGCGACCGGATCGCGCGCATACAGCAAGGTGCCGATGCCCGGCTGATCGCCACCATCGACGCGCTCGGGCCGGATCATGTCGCGCATCGCCTCGCTCCAGGGAGCCGCGAGTCCCTTGCGGTTCACATAGTGGTTGCAGATGAGCTCCCAGTTGGGCCGCAGCTGATTGGTGCCAGCGGTCGCGGCGCCCGATCCGAACACCCCGTTGTAGGGCGCGAACGGCAGCGTGAACAGCGCATTGCCGCTGGTATCGGTCAGATTGGTCTTGGCCACGTATTCCGCACCGGCCAACAACCGGTTGTTCCAAAGACCGAACAGATCCTCGCCCTGATTCCAGGCCATCTCGCACAACATGCCGGCCAGCGAGATGCCGAGGGTCGAGTGCCCCTGATCGAGATGGCTCTCCTGCCATTGCCCCAGATACCCAGGATGCAGGTAGTAGACGTTGTTGGCGCTCGCGCCGTTGCCACGACCCGTCTTGTAGTAGCCGCTCGCTTCGGCCATCAGGTCGGCGCGGTCGCAGAACACGCCGATCGCATAGATGGAGCAGATGTTGGCCAGGTCCCAATTGGCCCAATAGTGCGTGACCTTTCTGATCTCCGTGCCGTTGTGGTTGACCAGGAAGTCGTGGCACTTGGGGTAGAAAACGTTGAGCAGCATGGCCTGGAAGCGCGCCAGGTCTTGCTTCGCCCAACCGGAGTAGGTCCGCATCAGTTCGGCGGCGTTGGCCCACTGGTTGCCGTAGAGGCCCGAGGCAAGATAGACGTTCGAATTGCCGCCCAGTTCGGTCAAAGTCGACGACCAGGCATTGAGAAACTCGATGACCTTCTTCGCATAGCGCTCGTCGTTGCTGATCTTCCAGCGCAAGGCAAGGTGCAGCGTGCGCACCATTTCGCCGATCATCTGCCAATAGTTCTCGCCCTCCACGCCGCGCGTCACCACCGCCAGGGGACGCGGCGTCGCGTCGAGGTTGGTGTCGTTGGTCTTGAGCATCATGTTCCAACCGCCCACCCACGGCTCGGCGTTGGCAGCCAACTTATCGCGGATGCGCTGCAGGTCGGCCTCGGTGACCAACAGGCCGGGATGCACGATGCCGGACATCCCGGACGCATCGGTGGCCAGTGCATCGGCACCGCCGACGTGACGCAGCCTGGCAGATGCCGGCGAAGCGCCTACGGCACGTGCGGTGATTCACAGTGCCAGCGCGCCTGCGGTCCCGAGAAGAAAGGTGCGGCGGCGCTGCAGGATGGCGTCTTCGTCGTCGTTCGAGAATTGCATCGCCTCTACCCTCCCGTATCGAAAGATGCGGGCGAGTCTAGACTCAGGCATCGCGCGTATCGGCGATTGGAACTGCGCCAATGACCGGCAATGCAACAAACCATGACGCGATGCCGAAGCTTGCGTGATGCGGCGCGCGCCTTGTCATCTGGCAGACACGCGCGTCGCGAGGCCACGGCCCGGCGCCTTCCTTCTTAGAAATACAGATGAGAAATCATCCAGTAAGACGGCCTGGATCGACGATAACGAAGATCCGCGAGCGAAATGCTGGCGGATCCATCTAATTACTTCTTACATCACCAGTTGATGGCAACTCCATTTCCATCAACAATCTTGGCATCACCCAACATAGACCTAGCAAAATTAGCTGCCAGCTCGCTTGCCTGGGTCGCATCAATCCCTAGAATTTTTTTATCTTCCGTCAACACTCCAGGCATATGTACGACACAATAGAAGTCATCTTCACCTAAAGGAATCGGCTCCGATATTTTAAGCAAAAAGGGCTCAATACTTCCATTTTTTTCCATAAAAGCATTGACATCTATATTTTCGCTCATTTTATTTTCATCCACACCTAGCTTTGACCTCTATCAATGACGCACGGAGTTGATCGATGTCAAACATGTCGCCAACTAACTGCTCGGTAGTGAGGCATTCCACAGGAGTGCCCGGTTCCGTAGCTGTCAATGCTGAGCCCGTCTCGCAATAGCTATAGACGTCCTGAAAATACCAGATATCACCATCCACATCTTCGTCAGAAAGGTTTACCCCAAGAAAAACGTAAGCCTTTATCTCTGGGAAGCGCATTCCTGGATCAAGATAAGTAACTCTATAATAAATTTCATCTACATTTTTCATGCAGCGACCTCATTCGCTACGCAACGAAGTCATGGTGAATTATAGAATTCACGTCAGTAGCGCTTGACCCCCGGTCCCTTCCAAAAATTCATGGGGCTGATCAGCTCACCTCAATTGACTATGCTTTGAAAAAGACCGAATACGCTCACCAAAAAATCATGATTCCCACATTTCTTTCTTTATCACCCTCCAAACTCCAGCCCTCTTTCTTAGAAATACATCAGCATTCTTTCCCGTAGGGGGAAACGATATCTCGACAAAAGCCGCATCATCATCAAAATAAATCTTGTCAATATTAATAAATGGCCGACTCTGGCTAAACCCCGGCGCGGTTAGATACACGACCCTAACCCCACGCCCCTCGTCCGAGCACAGTTTTTTACTTAAATTAATCTGACTCGCGAGAAATGGCACATTAGGCGACTTGAAATGTGTAGCACCATATTCAGCAATTTCGGAGTCACTCTTGATTGCGAGCAATATCTCAACACTCTGAGGACTGCACTGCACAACTTTTCCGGCGCGAGCATCCTTTAAATAGGCAAAGCTCACGAGCACTAGCAATGCCACCAAAACGCCGGCGATCAGGCCAGCACGAGATCGGTGTTGCATAGACGAAATCTCCGAATTGTCAGCACTGGCAGAAAGCTCTACCAGTCCGCACAGATGGTCATCGCGACTGCAGATCAAGTCTGCAGCCGATAAGAATCCCAGGCAAGACATTCTGGAATCTCATCCAATTCAACTCAGCCACACCAGACGCAGATGCCGCAAGGAAGCATGATCTTCCAAGTCACAACCTATTCCTGCCATCAACCGAATGCTCGAATACCACACCACTTGATGGCATCTCCACATCAGAAAAAGCTGCCAACTTGGATCCTGGCTGGTCGAAAATCACCACTGCATAGGGAGTTTTACATTTTCCATTTGTTATTTTTGAAAAATCAAGAAGTATGCGCCCATCTTCCGCGTCATACTCCCAAGCACCACCACCATCAATATCACCCACCGCCGTAGAATCTGAACAGGCCACGGCTGCCGGGAACGCCTTTACTTCGAACTTCATATCATGACCCAGCCGCAACTGCCTAATTTCAGCATCGGCTTTCCTGCTCCTCCAGAGCCCGTAATATGCATCTTCAGAGCGAGGCCTCCCGCAGCCAGAGATCAGGAACACAGCGGCAATGATTACAAGCAGATTTTTCACAAATTTGCACTGCCATTGAGCACAATCAAAATTTGAGTAAAACGCAAAGATCACCCCAGGATTACGCTTGACGACCTCATTTTCCCAACACTATTGCGACAGCCCATCATAGCGAATGAGCCACCCGCCACATCCAAGCAGGCTTTAACCAGCCGCCAATGAGGTGATATCAAGCCGATGGAGTTTGGTTCTGATTTCTTCCAACACATCATGGAGCCGATTGGCATCCAGCATATCGCCCTTCAACTCGTCGTCCGTCAGGCATACCACGGGAATGTCTGACTCTGTTGCGGTCAGAGCTGAACCAGATTCGTAATAACTGAAGACGTCCTGAAAATACCAGATATCGCCTTCCACATCTTCATCCGAAAGATTCACCCCAAGACAAACGTACGCCCGTATGACGGGCAAGCGCATCTTTGGGTCCAGATAGGTAACTCGATAGTAGATTTCATCGACTTGCATGCAACCACCTTGTCGGCAGGCAAAGAATTCTTCGGCAGCGCCAGTCCAAGTTCCAGGCTTCAAGACAGCTGCACAGCGGCGAAGCCGATCGAAGTCGCCAAAGCACTGAAACTCTTACACACCCATGGTGCCCGGAGCCGGAATCGAACCGGCATGGGGTTGCCCCCGGCGGATTTTAAGTCCGATGCGTCTACCAGTTTCGCCATCCGGGCCTGGTGGCGCGTAGCGTGCCTGATCGCGCGGCGCTTGTGAACCGCAGGGCGCTGCCGATACGCCAGACGCGCCGAACCGAGACACCACATGCCAGCATCGGCAGCCCTAAGTACCGCCACCGAAAAGTCCCCGGCACCGCCGCCACGGCGGCACCGGGGATGCCAACGGCAAGCGTGATTCGCGGCGCTCAGATCGCGCGCGAGTAGCGCGCCGGCTGGTCGGGCTGGCGCAGGTAGCGGTCGAAGCACATGGCGATCAGGCGCAGCAGCGGGCGGCCGCGGGCGGTGGCCTGGACCACGCCGTCGCGGTAGTCGGCCAGGCCGTCCGCGCACAGCGGCGCCAGTGCGCGCAGTTCCTCGCGGAAGTAGCTGGCGAAGTCGATACCGTGGCGCTGCGCCACCGCTGCCGCGTCCACCAGCCCCTGGCACATCAGCTGCTGGATCAGTTCGGCGCGCAAGGCGTCGTCGGCACTGAGCTGCAGGCCGCGCAGCACCGGGCTGTCGCCGGCGTCCACGGCCGCTTCCCAGGCCGGCAGGTCGCGCTGGTTCTGGCTGTAGCTGGCGCCGATGCGGCTGATCGCGCTGACGCCCAGGCCCAGCAGGTCGGTGTCGGCGTGGGTGGTGTAGCCCATGAAGTTGCGATGCAGGCTGCCCTGCCGCTGCGCGCGCGCCAGGTCTTCCTGCGGCAGCGCGAAGTGGTCCATGCCGATGTACTGGTAGCCGGCCGCCGAGAGCCTGCTGACCGCCAGCCCGAGCAACGCCAGCTTCTGTTCGGCGTCGGGCAAATCGGCGTCGGCGATACGCCGTTGCGCCTTGAACAGCTGCGGCATGTGCGCGTAGCCGTAGACCGCCAGGCGGTCCGGGCGCGCCGCGATCACCGTCTCCAGGGTCTGTTCGAACCCGGCCAGGGTCTGCCGCGGCAGGCCGTAGATCAGGTCGACGTTGACCGAGCGCATGCCGTGCACGCGGCAGGCGCGCAGGATGTCCAGGGTCTCGTGCACGCCCTGGCGCCGGTTGATCGCCTGCTGCACCAGCGGGTCGAAATCCTGGATGCCCAGGCTGGCGCGATTGAAGCCCAGTTCGGCCAGCGCGGCGATGTCCTGCGGCGTCACCGTGCGTGGGTCCAGTTCGATGGACATCTCGCGGTCCGGCGCCTGGCTGAAGCGGAACAGCCCGCGCAGGCCCTGCACCAGTTCGCCCAGCAACTCGGGAGCGAGGAAGTTGGGGGTACCCCCGCCCAGGTGCAGTTGCACCACCTCGCGCTCACCCTCGAAACACGCGGCCATCATCGCCGCCTCGCGCAGCAGCCGCTGCACATAGGTGCGGCCGCGCTGCGGGTCGCGGGTGATCACCCGGTGGCAGCCGCAATAGAAGCAGGGATTGCGGCAGAACGGCACGTGCACGTACAGCGACAGCGGCCGCCGCGGATCGCTGGCCTGGACCGCGGCGAACAACTGCGCCGGGCCGAAACCGGTCTGGAAATGCGGCGCGGTCGGGTACGAGGTGTAGCGCGGGCCGGGACGGTCGTAGCGGCGCAGCAGGTCGGCGTCGAAGGTCCAGGCGGCGGAGGGATCGTGCGCGGTCAGGATGTCCATGGACCGAGCATGCGCGGCGCCCGGCACGGCCGCCTTGACCTGGATCAATCCGCGCACGCGGCCGGCGGCAGCGGCGATGCCGGCTCGAACGGGCGCCAGCTCATCTGGTGGCGGCGCCAGAACGTCTCGGCGATGCGCTGGGCGATGTCGTCGGCCAGCAGCCGCATCGGCGTGTTGGGCAGCTCGGCGGTGGTGGCGCGGAACAGGCCCAGCCAGCGCTGGAACAACAGTGCGCTGAGTTCGCGCATGGCCATGTGCCGCGGCATCGGCGCGCCGCGGAAGCGGCGGGTGCCGCGCAGCATCGCCGACCAGAAATCGCACAGCTGCTGCTGGTGCGCGTCCCAGTCCTCGATGTGCGCGGCGAACACCGCCGACAGATCGGCGTCGGCGCGCACGCGGCGGTAGAACGTCTCCACCAGCGCCTGCACCTCGGCCTCGCTGCACAGGTCCGGCCCCGGCAAGGGCATGCCCTCGATCTGGTCCTGCATGGTCCGCTCCACGTCGCTCGACGCCGACAGTCTCCACGCCGCCACCGCAGCGGCCTTGATCAGGATCAATGTCGGCACGGCCGGCACTGCCTAGTCTGCCGCTGCGGCATGCGCCGACGCCGGTGTCGACGGGGGATCGGCGGCCAGGCGGCTGGCAGGCGCGGCGACGTGTGTGGCGCTGCCCCCTTGGCGCATGCCGCATCCTCCTTTCGCGATGGAATCCACCGTCATGGCCTCTCCCGACGATCCGCTGCTCGACCCGCTCGATCCCGGTACGCCACGCCCGCTGGTGCAGCGGCTGGGGGTGATCCTGTGGCCGAGCTTCCTGGTGGCCGGCGCGATGAGCGTGCTGTTCTTCGCCCTGGTCGATCCGCTGGCGCTGCGCGACATCACCTTCCCCGGCCGCCAGCTGAGCCGCGAGCTGGGCTATACGGTGGGCTTCTTCATGTTCTGGCTGGCGACGCTGGCCTCGAGCCTGCTGACCGGCTTCCTGTTGCGTCCGGCGCCGCACGGCGACGCCGCGCCGCTGTCCTGAGCCGGCTGCCGATGCCTCGCCCGATCCACTTGCATGTCGTCACCTCCGCCGCAACCACGGCAGGACCGGCGCCGCCACATCGGTACACGCAGTTCCGACGCGTGGTGCTGTGGCTGCTGTTCGCCGCCTTCTACCTGCTGCCGTGGCTGCGCTGGCAGGGCCGGCAGGCGCTGCTGCTGGACCTGCCGGCGCGGCGCTTCGACGTGTTCGGCTGGACCCTGTGGCCGCACGACGTCGGCTGGCTGCTGCTGGCGCTGGGCGCCGCCGCGGCCTCGCTGGCGGTGCTCACCACCCTGGCCGGGCGCCTGTGGTGCGGCTTCGCCTGTCCGCAGACGGTGTGGAGCCATGCCTTCGCCTGGATCGAACGGCGCTTCGCCGACTGGCCGGCCGCGGCACGGCACCTGCTGTGGGCGACCGTGGCGCTGTGGACCGGGGTCAGCTTCGTCGGCTATTTCGTGCCGATCGCCGACCTGGTCGCGCGCCTGCATCCGTTCGCCTGGAGCGGCGGGGAGACGTTCTGGGTGCTGTTCTATGCACTGGCCACCTGGGGCAACGCCGGCTTCCTGCGCAGCCAGGTCTGCCGCTACCTGTGCCCCTACGCGCGCCTGCAGCCGCTGCTGTGCGACCGCGACACGCCGCTGGTCGGCTACGACGCGATGCGCGGCGAACCGCGCGGCGCCCGCGCCTGCGGCACTGGCAGCATCGCCCAGCGCGGGCGGCGCCTGCTCGACCCCGTCACCGCCAGCGACTACGCCGTGCGCGCCAGCATCGCCCAGCTCGCCGGCCAGGGCGGCAGCCGCGGCGAGGCCCTGGCCGCGTATGCCGGCACCCTGCCCAAGTTCAGCGTCGAACAACTCGGCGACTGCGTGGCCTGCGACGCCTGCGTGCAGGCGTGCCCCGCCGGCATCGATCCGCGCAATGGTGCGCATTACGCCTGCACCGCCTGCGGCGCGTGCGTCGAGGCCTGCGACCGCAGCATGGATCGCCACGGTTTCGCCCACGGCCTGTTGCGCCTGGCCGGTGCCAATGCCATCGATCGCCAGCCGCGGCACTGGTGGCGCCGGCCGCGGCTGCTGGGCGGCGCCGCCACGCTGCTGGCGGCGTTGCTGGCGTGGTGGCGGCTGGCGGCGTGAGCCGGGCCGAGTCGACCGTGGCGACTCATTGGGCGCGGCGGAACCGCTGCCGCCCCCTGGGGCAGCGACGGACATTTTTTTGCAACGAAGGGCTAGCGCGCCTGCTGGCAGGCGTGTAGAATGCGCGGCTCCCAAGCGGGAATAGCTCAGTTGGTAGAGCGCAACCTTGCCAAGGTTGAGGTCGCGAGTTCGAGTCTCGTTTCCCGCTCCAAATAGCGTCACTTGCTTTCTATGATGCAAGTGAACCACTGAAAAAAGGAGCCTAGGCTCCTTTTTTCGTTTTCGCGGTCTGCGGACTCGACAGCGACGCTGCCCGAATCAGCGCCGATCCGCCAATCCGCCGCGCAGCGAACCTCTCACTTCAGCGGATTCTCCGGCTCCCTGCCCCGCAGTGCCTTGTCCTGCCGGCAGGTCTTCAAGGGCTGGGCCGTCGCCGACTCGATCGCGGTCACCTCGCGGGTGTCGTCACGCATATGCACCTTCAGGCAGGCGCAGCCGTAGCCGGCGCTGCCCGTCCCGGTCGCCACCCAGCGCGCCTGGGAGAACGTCGGCCATGTGCCCTCGGCCTGGTGCCCGCCCTGCTGGCCGACCGTCCACTCGCCGTCCTTGTCCACGAGCGTGGCGTTGCCTGGCGAGGGATTGTCGAACCAGCCGCAACGCGTGACGGCACCGGCAGGCGGCGTGGCATCGGCGACAGCGCACAGGCCGGTCATGGCAACCAGGGCCGCACCGAACACGCTGGCGAAACGCAAAACAGATCGCGATGGATTCATGACATCAGGATCGAGGGACGAGACCGGCATCATCGCAAATCGGCGCCCGCCGGCGCTGCCGGGAGGCCCTGCAGGCGGCAAGGCGCAGCGCCGATGCCGCCTCTCCTGTTCGATGCGATGCCGCCGCGCGATCGCAGTGCCGTCGTGTGTCCGTTCTACGACCTGTCCTGGTTCGACACCGTCGGCCGCCAGCTGTTCGTGCAGTACAAGCAGCGCTTCTGGGCGGCAGCGCCGTAGCGGCGACGCAGCGTCGCCGGCGCCGTGCGCACCGCGGTCGCGGTAGGGAAAACCGCAGCTTGCTCGTCTATCTACCGCAACGTCGCCCTGCGGGAGACGCTGCCGCGCGCTGCTGCCGGGTCCCGCACCGTCTTTCCAGAGCATCCGCTGCATGCAGACCCTGATCCAACGCGGCATGGCCGCCCTTCGCCAGAACGACGTCGACGGCCTGTACAGACTGTGGTCCGGCACGACCGTGCTCAACCATCTGCAGGAGGCCGACCTCGATGTGCTGATGCAGCGCTGCGACGCCCGGATCCAGGCCGCGCCGGGCGACCCGGCGCCATGGCGGCTGAAGTGCCTGATCTACCTCGACCGCAGCGTGCACTTCACCAGCGACCGCCGGCAGGCACTGCGCACCGTCGCCGAGTGGGCCGGACGCGCGATCGGCCTGGCCCCGCATGACGCCGAGGCGCACCGCCTGCTCGGCAGCGCGCACTACTGGCTGGACGAACCCGCATCGGCGATCAGCGCCTACCGCAACGCCCACGCGCTGCAGCCGCAGGTGGACCTGCAGGTCCGCCTGTTCGAGATGGAATCGCTGCCTGCCGGGCAGTCGCCGCAGCTGCTGCAGCTGGACTTCCGCGACGGCAACGCCTGCCACTACTACAGCGCCGGCGTCTCCATCGGCAAATGGAAGCACGCCGGGATGGAGCCGGCCGATGCCGGCTACGTCGACGCGGTGCAGTTCGCCCTCTACGAGCACGGCACCACGCTGTTCCGGCAAGCCCTGGAACTGGGCGAGGCCGCCACCTGCAATATCGACACCCATACCTTCGCGATGTGCTGCAACAACCTCGGCCTGCTGTACCTGGACCGGGGCCTGTACGCGCAGGCGCAGGCCATCCTCGAAGAAGGGCTGCGCCACAGCCAGTTCCAGTTCCTGTACCAGAACCTGCGCGAGGCCTATCGCCAGCAAGGCATGCGCGCCGAGGCTGCGGATCTGGCGCTGACCCTGATGATGGACTACGAACTGGACACGCCGCTGTTCCTGGATTGCGCGCAGGCGGCATGCAGCCATCTCAACCGTGTCGGCCGCCATGCCGACGTGCTGGAGATCGCCGATGCGGCGCAGGAAGAGTTCGAAGCGCTGCCCGACGACGCCCAGACCGATTCGGAACTGCTGCGGATGTATGCGCTGGTGCAGGCGCACCACCGTCTCACCGCGGCGCGGGCGCTGGGCCGGCTGCAGCCGGAGCATGTGGATACCGCCCTGTCGCAGGCGGCAGCGGAGACGAATCCGCACGACCTGGACACGCTGTTCGTGCACGCCAGCGCACTCGGCGAGGCGCGCGACTACCCGGCCGCGCTCGATGCCTACGCCTCTCTGATCGCCGAGGCCACGCAGCAGCAGGACCTGCAGGCGCTCAAGCGCGCACGGCAAGGACGCGGCTACCTGCTGCTGTACCATCTGCCCGACGCCAAGGCCGCACTGCAGGACTTCCTCGCCGTGCAGCGCGACGGCACGGACGACTTCTACACGCACTACTACCAGGCCAACTGCCATTACGTGCTCAAGGACTACCGCAGCGCACTGCCGGCCTGCGACGCGGCACGCGCCCTGCTCGACGACGCCGTGGTGCAGGCGGATCCCGGCTCGGCGGCGCAGCTGTACATGATGGAAGCCAATTGCCATATGAACCTCGGTGTCTATCCCGCGTCGGTCGCCGCCTTCGAGCGCTCGCTGGCGCTGCACGAGCGTGCGGACGTGCGCGAGAGCTACGAGCTGGCCCGGCAACTGGCCGCCAAGCCGAAGAAGCGGCTGTTTGGGCTGTTCTCGTGATCGCCAGCGCATGAGCCACGCTTCGCACACTGCTCGCGCGAAAATCCAGTGGCAACGCTGCGGCCGCGTGTGGCCGCGCGTGTCCTGACCCGGCCGTCGTGTCGCTGCGCTGCGCGCTGCTCGGGCTGAGTCTGCTGCTTGGTGGCTGTGCGGCATCGGCCCCGACGCCGCTGCAACACCAGGTCTACGTCTGGCAGCGGCAATGGAGTGGCGCGCACGCGGTAGTGCTGGCACAGACCCGCGCGGACTTCTCGACGTTGCGCGTACTCGCGCTGCAGGCGCATCCGCGCGCCGGCTGGGGCCCCGCCGCGGTGGATCTGCGGCAGCTCGCCGCCGATGGCCGCCCGGTGATCGCGGTGGTGCGGCTGGACGGGCAATTGCCGCAACTGGACGCGACCCGCATCGACGCCGAGGTGCTGCACGTGGTGCGCACTTGGCGCACCGCCGGCGTGGCACTGCGCGGCGTGGAGATCGACCACGACTGCGCCACCGCGCGGCTGCCCGCCTATGCGGCGCTGCTGCGGCAACTGCGCGGCGCGCTGCCGGCCGACCTGGCGCTGAGCATCACCGCCCTGCCCGCCTGGCTGGACAGTCCGGCACTGACCGCAATGCTGCGCACGGTCGACAGCTCGGTGCTGCAGGTGCATGCGGTGAATGCACCGACGGCCGGCCTGTTCGATCCGGTGCAGGCGCGACGCTGGGCCGACCGTTACGCCCAGCGCAGCGCCACGCCGTTCTGGCTGGCCCTGCCCGCCTACGGCGTCGCCCTGATCGACGGCACCGACGCCGACGCCGCACCGCTGATCGAAAGCGAGGTACCGCTGGCGGCGAGCGGCGCACGCCGCGAACTGCAGGTGTCGCCGCAGCAGCTCGCTGCCTTCGTCGATGCGCTGCGCGCCCACCGCCCGCCACACCTGGCCGGCATCGTCTGGTTCCGCCTGCCGCTGCCGGGCGACCGCCGCGCCTGGCCGCTGGCGACGCTGCAGGCGGTGGTGCACGGACGTCCGTTGCAGGCGGCCGTGCAGGTGCAGGCCAGCGGCACCGGCCCGGTCTACGACCTGACGCTCGCGAACGATGGCACGACCGCCGCCACGCCGCCGCAGCGCGTGGTTCTGCGCGGTAGCGCCTGCGAAGCCGGCGACGCACTCGGCGATTACCGGCTGCAATGGCCGGCACCGTCGCCCCGCTTCGAACGCACTCGCGCATCCCAACCCCTGGCCGCCGGAGAACGCCGTGCGCTCGGCTGGGTCCGCTGCCGCCGCCTGCACACAGGTGCCATCGATGTCCTGCCGTGATCCCCGACCCGCGGCCACGCTTGCCGCCGCGCTGATGCTGCTCCTGCTGCCGCTGGGCGGCGCCCGCGCCTGCGGCCCGGAGTTCCCGTACCGCCTGCTCGACGACCGTGCCGGCGCGCTGGCGCAATTACCCGAAGGCAGCTTCGCTCACGAAGTGCAGCGCCTGGGCGCACCGATCGACGGCCTCGGCCGCGCCGGCACGGCGACCCTGCCGCGCTACTGGGACGCCAGCGCGCAGTTCCCGCAGCAGCGCGACGACGTCGAACGCCGGCAAGTGGGCACCGCGCGGTTCGCCCGGATCGAACAACTGCGCGCGCTGGACGACGCGCAGCAGGCCGAACGCGACGGCGCCGACCTGCCACCGGAACTGCGCCTGTACACCGCCGGCGCGGTGGCGTTCGCGCAGGGCCGCTATCCGTCGGCCGCGGACTACTTTCGCCAGGTGCTGGCCCTGCCCGAGGCACAGCGCCGGGCGCGCAGCACGTGGGCCGCCTATTCGCTGGGACGCAGCCTGACGCTGGCCGCCGACGGCGCGCTGGCCGGCGATGCCGTGGCGCAGCGGCAGGCGTACCGGCAGCAGGCGCGGCAGGCCTTCCAGCAGACCCGCACGTTGCGCCTGGCCGGATTCGACGATCCGCTGGAGCTGGGCATCGCCAGCCTCGGCGAGGAGGCGCGTCTGCTGCTCGCCAGCGGCGACTGGAACGGCGCGATCGGCCTGTACGCGGTGCAGGCGGCACAGGGCTCGGACACCGGCATGAGTTCGCTCAAGCAGGTGGCCGCCGATCTCGCCCGGCGCAGCGATGCCGAACTGGCGCCGCTGCTGCGACAGCAGGCGGTGCGGCGGCTGTTGATCGCCCGGCTGCTCAGCGACAGCCACGCCTTCGATGCCGACTCCGGCAGCGTGCTGACCTCGACGCGCTTCCTGAACCTGCTGCAGGACGCCGCGGGCGATCCGATGGAAGACGCCGACCGCCTGGCCGCGCTGGCCTATCGCCAGGGCGATTACCCCGGCACCGCGCGCCTGCTCGCGCATGCCGGCGACAGCGGCCTGGCCTGGTGGCTGCGCGCCAAGATGGCACTGCGCGACGGCGACGCCGCGCGTGCCGCACAGGCCTACGCGCAGGCATCCCGGCGCTTCCCGCCGAACGAGGACTGGGGCACGCGCCGCAATGGCGACTGGAGCAACGAGACGCTCAAACCGCAGTGCCGCATCGAGGGCGAAGCGGCGATCCTGGCGCTGCAACGCGGCAGCTACGTGGAGGCGTTCGCACAGTTGTACCGCAGCGGCGACCTCTACTGGGAAGACGCCGCCGCGGTCGCCGAGCGCGTCCTCACCGTGCCGGAACTGCAGGACTACGTGGATCGCCACGTGCCCGCCACGCCGCCGTCCACCGCGAACGCGGCACAGGAGTATTGGGAACGGACGCCGGCCCTGAAACTGCGCGAACTGCTGGCGCGCCGGCTGATGCGCGACGGCCGTTACGACGCGGCGCTGCCCTACTTCGCCCAGCCCGAATTGCGCGAGGCGGCGCGCCGCTATCGCGATGCGCGGCGGCAAGGCACATCGGCCTGGACCGGCATCGGCCGCGCCGAGGGCAATTACCGGGCCGCCCTGATCGCGCGCCGCCAGGGCATGGAACTGCTGGGCTACGAACTGGGGCCGGACAACCGGGTCTACGCAGGCAACTATGCCGAAGCCACGGCGCATGCGCAGCTGCGCCCCGGCGGCCTGATCGCCGCCGCCGAAGCGCAGCGCTGGAACGCCACCGCCGCGCAGCCTTACCGCCGCTACCACTACCGCTGGATCGCCGCCGCCCTGGCCGATCGCGCCGCCGACGACCTGCCCGCACGCAGCCAGGCCTACGCCGCCGTGCTGTGCCAGGCGACCGACTGGCTGATCACCCTCGACCCCGCGCAGGCGCGTCGGTCCTACCAGCGCTATGTCGCGCACGGCGCGCTCAATCCAGTGCCCGGCAAGGCCTATGTGTTCGGCGTGGGCGCCTGCGAGACGCCGGATTTCGAGGGCGCGCGGCGGCGCCTGTGGATCGAGCGCGGCCAGGCCGTACGCCAGTTCGTGCACAGGCAACGGCTCGCCCTGGGTGCGGCCGGCCTGGCGCTGCTGGCCGCGGCAGGCTGGCTGGTGCGCCGGCGCATGCAGCGCAAGGCACGGACAGTCGCAGCGCAAACGCCGCAGGACTGAGCCTGCGGCGCGGGTCGGCCGCGATCCGCGCACGAGCGCACTGCTAGCCATCACCGGCGAAACCGTCAGGTCAGGCCTGCACTGCGCCGCTCCGACCAATTCCCAATCCCGACTCCCCAATCCCGAAGGTAGGGATCGCCGCCCCCGCTCGTCTCTTCAACAGGACTTTCCTATTTACAGCCGGAATCGCGTCGATGCACGCGGCGCCGGCCGCTCTGCCGTCCTGGACGACCGTTCTCCCGATGCAGCACCGCACCACGCGCGACAAGGACGTCACCGCTCGCGGCACGCGCCGCGTGGCGTTCGCGTGCCTGCGTCAGTCCCGCATACACGCGGCCTGGAGCCTGCGCTCAGTTCCAGCAATACCAGGCCAGGCAGACGATCACCATCGCCGCCAGGCAGCACAGGCGCACGCTGCGGCTGCGGCTCAGCAGCGCGTGCACGCCCTGCAACAGCAGCAGCGCGGCCAGGACGCACAGGCCGACCAACCGCCCGTTGCCGCTGTCCTGGAAGTTGGCCGAGGACAACTGCGGATCGGTACCGTCCACCCATGCGTACGGGCTACCGGACACGACATACAGCAGCATGCCCAACGCGTAGCCGCCCCAGGACAGCACCTGCGCGGCGATCGCCACGGCCTTGCGCGCGCCTGCCATCGCGCGGCCTCACTCGCACACGAACAGGGTGCCGGCGGCCGGCCCGGTGCCGCTGGCACGCAGCGGCCTCGCCTCGCAACGCGCGACGTCGCCGACGTGCCGCGACACCTGCACCAGGCCATCGGGCCCATAGCCGCACACCAGGTAGAGACCGTGCGGGTCGGGCGCATCGAAGCGCCAGATCGACACGCCCGCATCACCCGGGCGGCGCGTGTCCTCGTTGCTCGGCACCAGCGCCGCCATTTCGCGCGGCGGCCCGGAATAGACGCCACTGGAGAACAGCCGCAGCGACGGCGCGGCGGCGAGATCGACGCGAGCACCGGCCGGCACGTCGGGGCTCTGCAACTGTGCCTCGGCGATGCGCAGGCGCCCGGGGCACTGCAGCGTCTCCCTGGCCGCGGCGGGCGCAGCGGACAGCACGGCGATGAGCAGCGGCAGCGCGCAGCGCGCCGTGGCGGACATTCCCTTCGACACCATCACACGCTCCCTGTCGACTGCAGGATCGAGACCGGCAAAGACCTCGGCCTTCGCCTCGCACGCCCGGCGGCACAGCCGACCACTGCTGCAGGCCACATCGCCAGGCCGCGCATACGGTGCCTCCGACACCGCCAAAGGTCAACGCGACGACTCGACGCGCAACCGGCGTCATCGCGCGCGTTGGCGCCATTCCCTGCATTCCCCCGCCCCATCCACCCGCAGAAGAGAACACCGATGCAAAGCACGACCCACGACTACAGCCAGTACAGCCCGAAATGGCAGTTCCGCTTCAACTTCTACGACACCCACGGCGAACCCAAGTCCGCGACCTTCAAGGAAGCGATGAAAGCGCTGCCGTTCAAGGAGAAGCTGCGTCTCAACATGAACTGGTTCGCCTTCTTCTTCGGCTTCATCTACCTGTTCGTGATCGGGTTGTGGCGCAAGGCGCTGATGCTGCTCGCCATCTCGCTGTGCTGCGGGATTGCGCTGGCCTTCCTTCCGGACGCGGCCAGTCGGGCCTTCGGCATCGCCTACTCGATCCTGGTCGGCATGACCGCCAACTACGCCTACTATCTGGACAAGGTGAAGGGCAGCACCAGTTGGAACCCGTTCGAAGGCATCCGCTGGTAACCCATCCCCGCGCATCGTCTTGCATGCGCATCGGTCCGCCGCCGCGGCGGCGGACCAATCCCCTTTCCTCGCCACCCAGGCCCACGCCCAGGCAGCCCTTCCCTCCGCCTGTGCGCTTCGTTCGTCGCGCACAGGCACTGCAACGAAGGAGCCGCCTGATGTCGCCCACGTTCTTCCGCCCGGCGTTCGCGCGCCGCACCAGCCGCGTCGCACCGCTGGCCGCCGCCATCGCCGTCCTCGCCACGGCCAGCCCGCACGCCGCGCATGCGCAAGACGCCGCCACCCTGCCCACCGTGCGCGTCAGCGAGCGCAGCGACCCCGGCAAGCGCAGCAGTACCGCCACCAAAACCGACACCACGCTGCTGGAAACGCCGCAGTCGCTGTCGGTGATCGATGATGCGCGCATGCAGGCCCAGGGCGCGCAGACGCTGAAGGACGCGCTGAGCTACACCCCCGGGGTGATCCCCACGCGCTACGGCACCGACTCGCGCTACGACTGGATCTCGTTACGCGGCTTCGACGCCTATGCGCCAGGCTTCTACCTGGATGGCATGCCACTGCGCAACAACGGCAACTGGGGCATCTGGCCGATCGAGCGCTATGGCGCCGAGCGCATCGAGGTGCTGCGCGGCCCGGCCTCGGTGCTGTACGGACAGAGCGGCCCGGGCGGGCTGGTCAACGCGATCAGCAAGCGGCCGAGCGCCGAACCACTGCACGAACTGCAAGTGCAGCTCGGCGATCACCAGCGCCGCCAGCTCGCCGGCGACCTGTCCGGCCCGCTCAACGAGGACGGCACCGTCCTGTACCGCCTCACCGCCCTGGCACGCGAGGCCGAGCTGGCGGCCGGCGGCATGCGCGACGACCGCCGTTTCCTGGCCCCGGCGCTGACCTGGGCGCCCAGCGGCGCCACCCGCCTCACCCTGCTCTCGCAGTTCGGCCGCACCCGCGCCGGCGTGTACCTGCGCATGCGACCTGCGGTGGGATCGCTGGTACCGACCGTGATCGGCACCTATCTCCCCAGCCGCCTGTTCGAAAGCGACCCGGTCTACAACCGTTTCGACCTGGACACGGCGATGCTCGCCGCGCTGTTCGAACACCGCGTCAACGAGGTGCTGCGCCTGCGCCAGAACGCCCGCTACGGCCGCCTGAAGGTGGACTACCGCAGCGTGCAGGGACGCGGCTTCGTCATCGACGATCCCGCCGATCCACTGGACCCGGCCAACTTCGCCCGACTGCGCCGCACCGCCTCGGACAGCAAGGAATCGGTGCACGCGCTGAACCTCGACAACCAGCTCGAGCTGCGCCTGCACATCGGCGCCATGCAGCACACGCTGCTGTTCGGCCTGGACTACCAACGCACGCGCATCGACCAGGTCAGCCACAGCGGCGGCACCACCACGCCGCTGGACATCCGCCATCCGGTCTACGGCGATCCGGTCCAGATGCCGGCGCCGTGGTACGACGGCATCGCCACGGTGAGCCAGACCGGCCTGTACGTGCAGGACCAGGTGCGCTGGCGCGAGCGTTGGCTGCTGACCGTCGGCGCGCGTTACGACCGCGCCGACAGCCGGATCGACAGCCGCCTGGACGGCAGCCGCAGCGACATCGTCGAACGCAAGGCCAGCAAGCGCGCCGGCCTCACCTACGTGGCCGCGAACGGCTGGGCGCCGTACCTGAGCTACAGCGAATCCTTCGTGCCGACCGCCACGCGCGACCCGCTGAGCGGCCGCGCGTTCCGCCCTGAAAGCGGGCGACAGTACGAAGCCGGGCTGCGCTTCCAGCCCGACGGCGGCGCCCAGTCGTACAGCGCCGCCGTGTTCGACCTGCGCCGGCGCAACTACCTGACCTACGACCCGGACTACGTCCCGCGCCAGACCGGCGAGACCCTGGTCCGCGGCCTGGAACTGGAGGCGACGCTGCACCCGCTGCCGCGTTTGCAACTGATCGGCTCCTACAGCTACACGCTGACGGTGCACGTCACCGCCAGCAGCAATCCAGGTGAACTGGGCAAGCCGCTGTCGGCGGTCTCGCGCCATGCCGCCGCGCTGTGGGGCGACTACCGCTTCGACAGCGGCATCCGCGTCGGCCTGGGCGCGCGCTACACCGGCGCCAATCGCGGCGACCTGGACGCCGCGCGCGCCGAGGTGCCGGCATTCACCCTGTTCGACGCACTGCTCGGCTACGACCGCGACCGCTGGAGCCTGGCCTTGAACGTGCACAACCTCGCCGACAGGACCTACCTCAGCAACTGCGACGCCTACGGCAACTGCTACTACGGCGAGCAGCGTCGCGTGACGGCCACGGCGACGTATCGTTGGTGAGGCGGCGCGGGCGCGACGGCGGCCTGTGCTCCATCGCGCCCGCAACCTCGGCAAGGCGATGCGCAGGCTGCCTCTCGACACGATGCGGTGGCGAGGCTCACTCACCCACATTCGTTGCCTTGAAGCCGGCGCGCCCGCAGGCGGCGTCGTAGGCGTAGTCGCCCGCGGCGAGCAGGTGGCGACCGCTGTTGAGATGGGCCGGTGGCGTCTTCAGCGGCCCGCGCCACTGCACGCTGTCCGGCGTCGCCGCCTTGCCGTCGCCGACCGCGAAGGCATAGCCGAATACCGGCTGGCCCTTCGCGTCGACGACGTCGAGCCGCAGTTGGGTCGCGTCCGGCACCACGCGCGTGGGATGGCCGACGAGGTCCGTGGTGTGTTGCAGACTTTCTGGCGTGGCGGGCGGGACCACCGGGTTGAGCATCATGTAGGACACGCCGGTGTCGGGCAGCAGCTTGCCGCAGACGCGATAGTCGCTGCCGCTGCCCGGGAAACTGGCGCAAGCGGTGGGCGCCTGCCAGTCGCTGGGCGCGCCCGCCGTGGCCGCGCCACGCTGCAGTGGCACCAGTGCGAATCCCTTCAGCGCCGCCTGGCTGACGCCAAGGGTGATGCCCTTGGCACTGACGATGTAGCCGGGGCTCATGCGCTGCGCGCGCATCTGCGCCAGGTTGAGGAACGGATTGCGCGCGGCGTCGACGCCGCGGTCATAGCCCACGCCCATCATGCCGAAGGTCGGCGAGATGGTGCTGCAGTTGCGCAGCACCTGGGTGCTGGTGCTCAGCGCGGGGCTGCCATCGTAGCCGGCGCAGGTGGCGGGCACCTGCGCCAGCGGCTTGGGTGGCTGGGCCACGCTGGCGACATCGCAGGTGCACTGCGCGGCCAGCACGGTGATGCGATCCACGCGCGCCGCAGCGCTCTTGCCGTCGGCGGAAACGCCGAGCCGCATCGGCACGTCCACGTACTTGCCGGGATGGTACTTGCTGTCGCTCGAGTAGAAGATGTGTCCAGGCGTGTTGGACGCGTCCCAGGCGCTGCGCAGCGCGTCGCTCAGCGGCACCACCACGCCGGTGGAGCCGGTATCCACCTCCAGCACCTGACTGCCGCTGCTGCGGCCATCGGCATCGCTGCCGAGCTGCACGCGCACCTGATAGGCGAATTTCGGCGTGGCCTTGGAGACCAGCGGCAGGTTCACGGTCTGCATCTGCAGCGCGCAGGTCTGCGCGGCGGCGGTGGCGCTCGCGGCCAGGCAAAGCACGGTGCCGCTCCAGCGTGTCCATCGGTTCATGGCGATGTCTCGGTTGGGTGTGGCGTCATGCTAGAGCGCGGCAGCACGGCGATCGTGCGCGAATCGGCGCGAGGCGGCGCTTGTCTACTGCCACCGGCATGGCGCTGTGGTCGGCATTCCAGTCGCGGCGCGGCGCGACGTGCGCATGCAAGGCCCTGCATCCAGCGGCTCGGCAATGCCTGCGCCCCGCGCAGTGCAGGGTTGCCAAGCCGTGGTGCTTGGTACACAATGCAGTCCGTTGCGCGCCGGGCTGATTCAAAAACATCTTTTGAATCAACGCGTTGGACGAGAGCCGCAAGGCAGCGTCCGATTCCCGCGCCAGGGCCCCGGCAGCGGGGCTTTGTTTTTGTCGGGCGCCCAGGGCGTTGCGGCAAGACGTCAGTCCACCGGCCTGGTGGCAGAGTGGTTATGCAGCGGACTGCAAATCCGCGTACGCCGGTTCAATTCCGACCCAGGCCTCCATCTTGTTTCGACGCCACGGGCCGCTTGCTGCGGCCCGTTTGCGTTGGTGGCTTGCGGTGCGATCGCCTGCCCCACGCAGGCGCCGCGATCGCGCTGCACCTGCCCGCCTTCACTTCGCGTACGCAGTACCGCCGACGCCGCATTTAGACCGGCCTGCATAGGGTCGATGTTCCGCCCGACCTGCCGATCGCGATGACCCCACCCGCCGCGCATGCCGAGCCCGCGCCTACCCGGCGGCGCGTGCTGTTCCGTCTGCTGGGGTCCGGCGTGGTCACCGGCGCCGCCGACGACGATCCGTCCGCCATCGGCACCTACGCCAGCGCCGGCGCGCGCTACGGCTTCGCGTTCCTGTGGATCGCGCCGGTGCTGTTGCCGATGATGTACCTGGTGGTCTACCTGTCGGCGAAGCTGGGGCGGGTGACCGGCAAGGGGCTGTTCGCGATCATCCGCGACCGCTATCCGCGCTGGGTGCTGTACCCGGCCGTCGGGTTCGCCTTCGCCGGCAACGTGATCGAAGCGGCGGCCAATCTCGGCGGCATCGGCGCGGCGCTGAACCTGCTGATCCCGCTGCCGGTGCCGGCGATCGTGGTCGCAGCGGCGCTGGCGATCTTCCTGCTGCAATTCTTCGGGTCCTACCGCCTGCTGAAACGGATCTTCCGCTGGCTGGCGCTGGCGCTGTTCGCCTACGTGGCCGCTGCGCTGCTGGCGCGCCCCGACCTGCGCCAGGTGTTGCGCGGCACCTTCGTGCCGTACGCCGAGTTCAGCCGGGAGTATCTGTCGATGATCGTCGCCTGCATCGGCACCTCGTTGTCGGCCTATATCTTCACCTGGCAGTCCAACCAGGAAGTGGAAGAACAGATCGCCGCCGGACGGCGCAGCGTGGCCGCGCGCCAGGGCGCCAGCGCCGGCGAACTGCGCCGCGCCCGTCGCGACGTCCTGGTGGGCATGCTGTTCTCCAACATCATCCTGTACTTCATCCTGCTCTCCACCGCCGCCACCCTGCACCGCTCCGGCCAGACCGAGATCGCCACGGCGGCACAGGCCGCGGCCGCGCTGGAGCCGTTGGCCGGGCCCGCGGCCAAGTGGCTGTTCGCGCTGGGCGTGGTCGGGGTGGGCTTCCTGGCGGTCCCGGTGATGACCACCGGCGCCGCCTACGACCTGGTGCAGGGCATCGGCCACAAGGGCAGCCTGCACGCACAGCCGCGCGAGGCGAAGCTGTTCTACGCGACCATCGCGCTGGTCACGGCGATCGCGGTGGGGCTGAACTTCCTCGGCGTCAACCCGATGAAGGCGCTGGTGCTGTCTGGCATCGTGCAAGGCATGACGGTCCCGCCGTTGCTGTTGCTGATGATGCGGATGAGCAACGACCGCACGCTGATGCGCGGCCGCGTCAACAGCCGCCTCACCAACGCGCTCGGCTGGATCACCGTGACGGTGACCTTCGCCGCCGGCGCCTGCCTGCTGGTCACGCTGCTGCGGTAGGCGCGCAAAAGCTGCGCGACTGAAAAACTTTCGCTGGCGCGCGCCGCTGGCTGCGCGGCGCAGGGCGCAACGACGCACTGGGAGGGAAGAAGAAGATGCTGGCACGCGTCCTGCGTTCCCAAGGCATCCGCTTTCGGCCGCACCGCGATGATCCTCAGCTTTCTGCAATCCCGCCTGCCCGCCTGGCCGGTGCAGGATCCCGTCACCGCCGGACGTACCAGCGAGATCGCTGCCGGCCAGCAAGCGCAGATCCTGGTGCTGTGGGGCGGCGAAGTGCGCAACGAGCGCGCCCTGTTCGGGCGCCGCGATGCGCCGCAGGATCCGCTGATCACCAGCGAACGTCGCGAACGCGCCTGGCAGGGCGCGCAGACCGCGGTGTGGGAAACGCAGCGCTGCCTGGTGCCGATCGCCGGCTTCCGCAGCGCCGACGCCGCGCGTGGCGGCCCCTGGATCTGCGAAGACCCGGGTCCGCTGTTCGCCGCCGGGTTGCGCAGCAGCATGCAGACCCAGGAGGGCTTTCATCTCTCCTGCTTCTCACTGCTCACCGAGGCACCTGCAGTGCCCGCACTGCCGGACGAAGTGCCGGTCCTGATCGGCGCCGACGACGTCATCGAATGGCTGTACCTGGATGGGCAGGACGCATTGCGGCGACTGGATGTCGCGCAGCAGCGGCGCTTCGTCAGCGTCGATGCCCTGCTGCGCGGTCCGTTGCCACCCGAGCGCATGCATTGAGCGCAGCCGCGCGCGGTCGGGAATGTGCCGGATGCCGCAGGCAGGATGCGGCGTCGCGCACAGGCGGTGCTGCAGAGCTGCTCCATGGACGCGCGCGTTGCACACATTGCTGAAGCGACCCGAATCCGCTTCAGCATGATGAGGGCTCGAATCAGGACGTTTTCGCCTTGCGCTCACACATGCGGAGGACGATGGAATGACCTGATTCGCGGAGTACAACCCGCATGACCAAACCCCTGCTTGCGATCGTGGATGGCAACAGTTCGTTGTCGGACCATGTGTCCACCTTCTCTCAGCGCCGCGGCCTGGCGCTGACCCGCCTGCCCTCGCTCGAACACGCGCGGCACTGGCTGCAGCAACAACGCGCCGACCTGCTGCTGCTCGACGGCGACGCCGAGCGCGGCGCGGCGATGGACCTGATCAACGGCCTGGCCGGCCGCTCGGACGCGCGCGTGGTGCTGCTGGCCACCGAGGCGCAGATGCCGAAATGGCGCGGGCTGGCCGGCGACAGCGTGGAGCTGCTGCAGCGGCCGCTGCCGTGGACGCAGTTCGACGGTCTGCTCGATCAGATCCTGTGCCGCCTGCCGCCGCGGCGCGGGATGGCACGCTTCGGCCTGGTCGGCGAATGCGCGGCGATCGCGCGCGTGCAGCGCGACATCGCCCGCGTCGCGCCGTTGGACATCTCGGTGTTGGTCGCCGGCGAAACCGGCACCGGCAAGGAACTGCTGGCCAAGGCCATCCACGAGGCCAGCGGCCGCAGCGGGCGCCTGGTCGCGGTGAACTGCGGCGCGATTCCGCCGGAACTGCTCGCCAGCCAGCTGTTCGGCCACGAGCGCGGCAGCTTCACCGGCGCCAACCAGCGCCACGCCGGCTATTTCGAACAGGCGCAGGGCGGCACGCTGTTCCTGGACGAGATCGGCGAGATGGCGCCGGAACTGCAGGTGTACCTGCTGCGTTGCCTGGAAACCGGCGCGATCACCCGCGTCGGCAGCGACGCGGAAGTCCGCCTCGACGTGCGCATCGTCGCCGCCACCCACCGCGACCTGCTGGGCGAGGCCAGCACCTTGCGCCGCGACCTGTATTACCGGCTGTCGCAGTACGTCATCGAGTTGCCGCCGCTGCGCGAGCGCGGCGACGACGTGCACCTGATCGCCGACACGCTGCTGGACACGCTCAATCGTCGCTATGGGACCAGCAAGCAGTTCGACACGTTCTCGCGGACCGTGCTGGGACGGCACCGTTGGCCGGGCAACGTGCGCGAACTCTCCAGCGCAGTGACGCGCGGCTATTACCGTGCCGACGGCGAGGTGGTGACCATCGAGCCGCTGCTGCACGGCGAGGTGCCCATGGCGCAAGACGTGCCTTGCCACTGCGGCAACACCGGCGACGCGGTGACGTTCCGCGTGGGAACGCCGCTGAAGCAGATCGAACAGGAGATGCTGGTGCGCACCCTGCGCATCACCGGCGGCGACAAGTCCGCGGCGGCGCGCAGCCTGGGCATCAGCGTGCGTACCATCTACAACCTGATGTCGCGCGGCGACCGTGACGTCAACTGAGCGCGGCAGGGCGCGCCGTCGCGGCGCGCCCTGCCGGGCGATCTGCAGCCACGGCGGTCAGTGCGCGGCCGGGCGGATCAGTCCAGGCCGCAGGCCGCGCGCAGTTCCTCTTCGATCGGTGCGACCTGGCCGGGCGGCCGCTGCTGCGGCCGGCATAGGTAGGTTTCCTCGGCGATGCGCGCGTCCACCGCGAACCCCGCGCTGCGCAGCATGGCTTCCACGCCGGCATGGTTCGGTGCCCACCAGTTGGTGGGATCGTCGGCCAGGCGATGCTCGATGAAGGCCATCTTCGGCCAGCCGGGCTCGCACATGCGCCCGCGCTCTAGCATGCCGATGTCGCGCGGCGCCGGATAGACCTCCTCGCCGGGCATGGTCATGGTCTGCAACACCAGCATGCGGCGACACAGGCGACGCACGATGTCCAGGGCCAGCAGCGGATGCCGCAGGTGGTACAGCACGCCCATCATCCACACCAGGTCGTACTGCTCGGCTTCGCGCGCCAGCGCATACAGCTGCATCTGCCGGAAACGCACGTGGCGCTCCAGCCCGAACTGCGCCGCTGCCCATTGCGCCTGCCGCAGGTAGTGCGGATTCATGTCGATCGCCACCACCTCGGCGCCGCGCCTGGCCAGCTCGAAGCTGTAGAAGCCGGCGTTGCAGCCGATGTCCAGCACCCGCCAACCGCGAAGATCGGCCGGGACATGCGGCGCGATCTGCCGCCACTTGCAGGCCGGGAAATCGCCGTACGGATGCGTCGGCAGGGTCTGCCGGCCATCGGGCAGGTGCAGGTTGTGGAACCACGGCCCCAGCGCCTGCATCGGATCGACCGGGTCGAGGGACGGAACGGCGGATTGCATGGCGGTCTCCCGGGAAGGCGCCGAGCGCGGCTCAGCGGTTGACGAACTTGAAGAAGCGGCTCTGGCTGCCGTCGCTGGTCTTCTCCTGATACAGGAAGGCCAGCTCTTCTTCTTCGAACTTGTCGAAGAAGTCGTCCCAGCTGATTTCTTCCAGCGCCGCATCGTCGCGGAACAGGATGCGCAGCACGCCGGCATCCTCGTCGGCTTCGGTGCCGCGCACGCTGGCCGGACGGCCGCCGCGCGCCTCGGCCCAGCGGCGGATCTCGTCGTGATCGGTGGTGGTCTTGGCGTCATGCGAGGGCATGCGAGGATCTCCTGGCGGAGGTGGATGGCGCCGCGTCGGCGACGCGGTCGAGGGCATCGTGCAGGGCCTGCGCGCGATGCGCGGCGGTGTGTTCGGCGAGCACGCGGCGGCGCCCCGCCTCGCCGATCGCCATGCGCTGCGCTTCCGGCAGCTCGCGGAGCCAGCCCAGTACGTCGGCCGCACGCCGTGCGATCAGGATTTCCCTGCCAGGCGCGAACAGCGTTTCCAGGCCTTCCCAGGGATCGGAGATGATCGGCGTGGCGCAGGCCGCCGCTTCGAACAGGCGCACGCTGGGCGACCAGCCGGCCAGCACCATGTCGGCACGGGTCAGATTGAGGGTGAAGCGCTGCTGGTTGTAGAAGTCCATATGCTGCGCCGGCGGCAGGTGCGCGCAGCGCTGCACGTTGTCCGGCCAGACGATGTGCGGCGGATACAGCGGACCGGCGATCACGAAGCGGCCCTGCGGCCAGGCCAGCGCCGGCTGCAGCAACAGCCGCTCCAGCGGCGGCTGGCGGTCGTCGCTGTAGGTGCCCATGTAGCCCAGGTCGTAACGATGCGCCTGCGGCTGCGGCCGGTATTGCTCCGGATCGAACGCGCAGTACAGCGGCACCGCGCGCGGCGCGCCGTAGACGCGTTCCAAGCGTTGCAGGGTCGGTCCGCCGGTGAAGGACAGATACAGGTCGTAGTGCGGAATCAGCGCCGGCGAGAGATAGGCGCAGTCGCCGCGCTGCAGCGCCGCCACGGTCACCGGCGTGTCGATGTCGTAGAAGGCGACCACGCCGCGTGCGGTCCGCTGCACCCAGGCGCCGACGTCGATGCCGTCGGGCACGTAGGAGCCGACGATCACCAAGTCCGCCGCCGCGATCGCGGCCGCGTGCCGATCCTGCAATTCCTCGAGGCTGGCGTACAGCACCGGCGCGCACGGCAACTGCGCCGGTGGATCCTGGTGTTCGGCGTACCAGGGCACATCGCGCTCCAGGAACAGCACGTGGTCGCCGCGCGCCTGCAGCGCGGCGATCAGGGCGCGGTAGGTGGTGGCATGGCCGTTGCCCCAGGACGAGCGCAGGCTCAGGCCGAGGATGACGATGTCGCGCGCGGCGATCACGCCGCCTCCCGCTGGCGCGCGTCCAGCAAGGCTTCCACCTCGCGCGCACGGTGCGTGTAGGTGTGGTCGCGCAACAGACGCTGCCGCGCCCGTGCGCCGATCGCCTGCGCCTGCGCGGCGTCGATGCATTGCAGGTAATGCGCCACCTGCTCGCTGTCGTACGCGACCAGTACCTCCGACTGCGGGGTCAGGAACGCCTCGATCCCATCCCAGGCATCGACGATCAGGCAGGCGCCGGCACCGGCTGCCTCGAACACCCGCGTCGGCGGCGACCAGCCGAAGCGCGCCATGCTGTCGCGGTTGACGTTGAGCACCATGCGCACGCTGCAGTTGAAGGCGTTGTGGTCGCGCGTGGACACGTGGCCGAGCGTGCGCACGTTGTCCGGCAGGTCTGCGTCCCAGCCGCTGCCGCCGAGCAGGAATCTCGCGTCAGGCAGGCGCCGCGCCGGCTCCAGGAAGAACTGCCGCACCCGCGCCTCGCGGTCCGGCAGGCGGTTGCCGAGGAAGCCCAGGTCGGCGGCGAAGCCCGGCTGCGCCGGCGCCGGATGGTGGCTCAAGGGGTCCAGCGCGTTGTAGATCGGCACGCACTCGGCGGCGCCCAGCGCACGGTAGGCCGCCACCACGCGCGGCCCGCCGCCATAGGTCAGCACCAGGTCGTAACGCGGGATCTGCGTGCGGAACGGATCGTCCGCATCGGCCTGCACCCGTTCTAGCGTCGCCGGCGCGTCCACGTCCCAGAACAGCACCTGGGTGCGCGGCGAGCGCAGGCCCAGCACTTCGCGCTCCAGGAACGCATCGAACACACCGACGCCGCTGGCCTTGACCACCACATCGGCGCCGCGTGCCTGTTCCAGTGCGCGCGCCGCGTCCGCTTCGGCCGCACCGGGATAGACGGTGACTTGGGCCCACTCCGGATCGTCGATATCGCGGTGCTGCTGGCGCCCGAACGCATCGGGTTCGAAGAAATGGATGCGGTGGCCGCGCTGCGCCAGCGCGTGCAGCAGGCCGCGGTAGTAGGTGGCGGCGCCGTTCCAGTACGAGGACACCAGGCTGGAACCGAAGAAGGCGATGTGCAACGGGCTAGGCATGACTGAGGCTCCGGTGGTCGGGGTGCGCCGCGGGCGCGTCGAGTTCGGCGAGCACGGCCAGCAGTTCGTCGACACGATGCGCGCAGCTGTGGCGGGTGCGGATGGTGTGCAGGCCGTGCATGCGCAGCGCCGCGGCGAGCTCGGCGTCGTGCAGCACATCGTGCAGGTGGCGCTGCATCTGCGCGCCGTCGCGCGCCACCAGGTAATCGCGCCCGGGCGCAAACAGCTGCTCGACGTCGTCCCACGGTGCGCAGACCAGCGGGATGCCGCAGGCCAGCGCCTCGAACACGCGGATCGTGGGGATGCCGGGCAACGCGCGCACGTACGGCCGCCGCGGCACGTGCACGGTGACGCGGAAATGCGCGAACGCCTGCGGCGCGCGGTGGTTGGGCAGCCAGCCGGCATAGTCGATGCCGGCCTCGGCCAGCGCCTGCAGGGCCTGCGGCGGATAGCGCACGCCGTGGATGCGCGCGCGCAGGCGCAGCCGTCGTACCGGCTGGATCAGGAACGTGTCCAGTTCCTGCGCGCGCTCGTCGTCGCCCCAGTTGCCGATCCACAGCAGGTCGCCCTGCTGCGCCTGCCCGAGTTGCGGCTGGAACACGCGCAGATCCGCCGCTTCGTGCCAGGTCCATACGCGCCGGCTCCAGCCGTGGCGCAGATACTGTTGGCGCACCGCCTCGCCGAAGGCGAGCACGCCGTCGTAGTCGGACAGATCGAACCGCGCCATCTCGTCGGGGGCGCTGACCGAGCGGTGGTGGGTGTCGTGGAACAGCACGCGGCAGCCGACAGGCGCTTCGCGGCCGATCCGCGCGATCAGCTCGGGCGCGTTCCACTCGTGCACCAGCACCACGTCGGCACCGTCCAGCACCTGCGCCAGATCCAGTGTGGCCAGGTCGTAGCGCGTGCTGCGCAGCTGCGGAAAGGCGTCCGCGAAGGCCTGCAACGGCGCCTCGCCCTCCTCCGCCTGCAGTTGCGCGCGGCTCCAGCTGTCGTGCGGCTCGTACACCGCCACCGCATGCCCGCGCGCCTGCAGGTCGGCGACGATCCCGCGCAGGAAATGCGCATTGCCGTGGTTCCAGTCCGACACCAGCGAGTGATAGAACAGCACGAAGTTCATGCACCGACTCCGATCGAGGAGAACATGGGGACCGGCGGGCCGGCCCGTCCGGTCACGCGCGGCGTGCCGCGATGCGCGATCAGCGCCCGATAGCGCTGGCGATAGGCCGCGGCCATGGCAGTGGCGGTGTAGCGGCGCGCCTGCGCGACCGCGCGCCGGGCCATGCGCTGACGCAGCAGCGGATCGCCGATCAGGCGCTGCAACTGCGCCGTCAGCGCCTGCGCGTCGTCCGGCGCGACGTACAGCGCCGCCTCGCCCCAGACCTCGCGCAGGCTGGGGATGTCCCCCAGCAGCAGCGCGCAGCCGGCCTGCGCGGCTTCCAGCGCCGACAACCCGAACGGTTCGTAGCGCGCCGGCAACGCATACACGCTGGCGCGTGCCATCCAGCGGCGCAGGCGCGACGGCGGCAGCTGGCCCAGCAGCAGCGCCTGCGCGATCGCCGCGCTGCCGCCGTCCGGATGCGCCGCCTCGCCGGCGATGCGTAGCGCCCACGGCAATCGCGGTGCGACCGCCGCCAGCGTCCGCAGATTTTTCGCTTCGTCCCACAGCCGCCCCGCCGCCAGCACCAGCGGTCGCTTGGCGCTGGCCGGCACCGGCCGCGACAGCGGCACGGCGCCGTTGGCGATCACGCTGCATGGCGTGTCCAGCGGATACTGCGCACGCAACGCCGAAAGCATTGCCTGGGTCGGCGCGACCACGTGATCGGCCGCCGCCAGGCCCGCGGCGACCGTGGCGCGGTAGTGATCCCACTCGGGCGGCAATGCCTCGCCGCACACCGCCTGCCACCAGGAACCGACGCAGGAATGCGCGGTCATCAGCACCGGCGCCGGCCACGCCAGCGTCCCATGCGCATAGTCGTTCAGATGCACCACGTCCGGCCGCACCTGCGCGGCCAGCGCCTGCAGCCAGCGCCCGGCGGCGGCGACATCGGCCCAGGGATCGGCCATCCACAACAGCCGGTAGCCACTGGCGTGCAGACGCAGCCCCGGGATCGCCGCGGCCTCGCGCCACTGCGCCGGCGTCGGGGTCGCGCCCATCGTCGCCAGTTCCACGCGATCGCCCTGCGCGGTCAGCACGCGGCACAGGCTCAGCGCGTACTGCCACACGCCGCCGACGGTGTCGGCGGTCATCAGGATCCGCAGCGGCCGCTCAGCGTCCATAGAGCGCATCCACAGTGCGGGCGACCTCGAGCAACTGCAGCGCCGCCGGGTCGAACCCGGGGTCGGCGCCCAAGCGCTCGGCCCAGTCCAGCAAAGCGCGCCCGCCCCAGGCATCCGGTGGCGAGGCCAGGCGCTCGCAGCGCGTGCCGTCGAAACGGTCCACGGCGAAGTCGAAGAACGAGCCGTCGACATTGCGCAGCGCCGCGCCGCCACCGGTGCCGTACACGTTGGCCTGGATCACCGCGTCGCAACCGGCCGGCAGCCGCCACGAGCAGGCCATGCGCACGCTGGCGCCGTTGTCCATGCGCCACTGCGCGCTGGCGTAGTCCTCCACCTGCCGCACCGGCCGGGTCAGCGGCCGGCCCTGCGCGTACAGCGCCGCCTGCAGGTCGTGGTGGCCGCCGCTGCCGGTGAGCCACATCGCCAGGTCCAACAGGTGGATGCCCAGGTCGATCACGCAGCCGCCGCCGGAACGGGCGATGTCGTAGAACCAGTCCTGGTCCGGGCCGTAGGCGTTGTGGAACAGCAGGTCGATCGCGAACACCTCGCCCAGTGCGCCCTGCGCGATCTGCTCGCGCAGCGTCGCCATGCCCTTGGCGAAGCGATAGCTGAAATCCACCGCGAGCAGACGGTCGTGGCGTTGCGCCAGCGCCAGCAGCTGCTCGGCTTCGGCCGCTGTGCGGGTCAACGGCTTCTGGCAGAACACCGCCAGGCCGCGCTGCAACGCCGCAGCGGCCTGCGCGGCGTGCGCACCGCTGGGCGTGGCGATGACCACACCGTCCAGGTCCTCACGCGCTAGCAGCGCCTCCAGGTCGGGCAGCAGGTCCGCGGCCGGTGCGTCCTGGCGTGCGTCGTGCAGCGCCGTCGCGCTGGCATCGGCGATCGCCACCACCTCGCCGAGCCCGCTGTCGGCCAGGGCGCGCATGCGCGCGCGGCCGATCCAGCCGACCCCGAGGAAGCCCAGCCGTGGCGCGCGCCAGCGCGGTTGCGCGTACGCGTTCATGCCAGCACCACGGCTTTGAGGAACCCATCCGGGCGCGCGTCCATTGCCGCGAATGCCTGCGGCAACTGGTCCAGCGCGTAGCGATGGGTCAACAGCGGGAACGGATCCAGACGCCCGTCGGCGACCGCCTCCACCGCCTCCTGCAAGCCGCGCAACGCCACCCGCGGATCGCGTTCGTGCGCGTTGACCACGTCCAGGCCGCGCCAGTTCCACTGCTGCATGTCGACCTGGCGCGGGCCGTCTTGGTGGTAGCCGGCGATGACCAGGCGCCCGCCCTCGCCGCACAGCGCGCTGGCGATATCCAGGGTGACCTGCTCGCCTGCGGCCTCGATCACCCGCAGGCAGCCGCTGCCGCCGGTGAGTTCGTGCACCGCACCGATCGCCGCGTACCGATCCTCTGTGGCGAGGGTTGCGCTAGCGCCGCACTCGCGTGCGACCTGCAGGGCGTACTCGCGCCGCGACAGCGCGATCATCTGCGCACCCAGCCCGGTGGCCAGTTGGATCAGCAGCGCGCCGATGAAGCCGACGCCGACCACCGCTACGGTCTGCCCGGGGCGGATGTCGCTGCGGCGCAGGATGTTCATCGCGCAGGCCAGCGGCTCGCCCGGCAGGTCGAGACCGGACAGCGCCGGTGGCAAGCGCACCAGCGCGTCGGGTTCGGCGATGTCGTACTCGGCATAGGCGCGGCCGGACAGCAGCGCGACGCGATCGCCCGGCGCCCAGTCGCGGACCTCGGCGCCGACCGCGTCGACCTCGCCCCAGCCTTCGTGGCCGGGCGCACCTGGTTCGAACGGATAGGCGAACCACGGCCGGCCGGCCCACACCGGCAGATTGGACGCGCACACGCCGCAGCCGTGCAGGCGCACCCGCACCTGCTGCGGCGCAGGTTCGGGGCGTGGCTGGCGCTGGGTGACGATGCGGCCTGGGCCTTCGAAGACGGCGGCATGCATGCTGCTCATGCGGCGTGGATCCTCCGTTGCGGTGGGGAAACAGGTACGGCGCGCTCGGCCTGCGTGTGCAGCCAACGGTGCAGCCGGGCGATGCCGGCATCGGCGCCGACGCGAGGCGACCAGCCGGTGGCCGCGGCGAAGGCGCGTGTGTCGGAGACGTAGTAGCGCTGGTCGCCGACCCGCGGCGCGGCGTGCGCCAGCTCCAGGCGATGGCCGACCAGGACCTCGATCCGCCGCAGCACCTCGCGCAGGCTGGCGGCATTGGCCGGGCCGCCGCCCATGTTGAACGCCCGCCCGGACAGCCGCGGCATCTGCGCCTGGCATTGCAGGAACGCCTCGACCAGGTCGTCCACGAACAACAGATCGCGGACCTGGCGGCCATCGCCGTATACGGTGATCGGCTGCCCCTGCAGCGCGCGGATCAGGAAATGCGCGACCCAGCCCTGGTCTTCGTTGCCGCATTGGTGCGGGCCGTAGATGCAGCTCATCCGCAGCACCACCGCCTGCAGGCCGAAGCTGCGCGCATAGTCCAGCACGTACTGGTCGGCACCGCCCTTGGAGCAGCCGTAGGGGCTGTGGAAATCCAGCGCGCGGCGCTCGTCGATGCCGCGCGCGCGCAGCAGCGGATCGCTCGGCTGGTAGCGCTGCGCGTCGGCTTCCAGAGCGACGTCGTCCAGCGCGCCATAGACCTTGTTGGTGGAGGTGAACAGCAGCGGCGGCGGGCGCCGCGCGCCGCGGATCGCCTCGAGCACGTTGAAGGTGCCGCGCAGGTTGACCT
The DNA here is from genome assembly GCF_009192905.1 of Xanthomonas sp. LMG 12459. NCBI lineage: Bacteria > Pseudomonadati > Pseudomonadota > Gammaproteobacteria > Lysobacterales > Lysobacteraceae > Xanthomonas > Xanthomonas sp. LMG 12459. Next base: position 12,016 of record NZ_NSGT01000023.1, on the reverse strand, counting down.
CGAAGTCGTGCGACGGATCCTCCAGGCTGGAGGTCACCGCCACCTGCGCGGCCAGGTGGAACACCTGCGCCGCCTGCGCCACTGCATCGCCGAGCAGATGCCGATCGCGCACGTCGCCCACTTCCACCTGCAGACGCTCGCCGGGATAGTGGCGACGCAGCGACTGCAGGTTGTGCTCCACGCCCGGGCGCGACAGGTTGTCGTAGACGATGACCCGGCGTCCGCTGTCGAGCAGGCGCGCGGCCAGATTGGTGCCGATGAAGCCGGCGCCGCCGGTGATCAGCACCGCATCCTGCCCACGCGACCGCGGCAGGGTGTGGATCGGCGCGTGCGCGTCGGCGCGTGGCGCGACCGTCGGCGCCGGCGCGAGGTCCGGGCGCGGCGCGCGCGACAGGTTGGCGCCGTGCTCGTGGTGCAGCGACGCCAGCGCCTGGATGCCGTCGTAGCCCTGCTCGGCCCACAGCCGGTACAGCAGCTTGGCGCGGCCGCGCTCGTCGCGCAGGCCGAAGTGATAGTGGCGCTCGTCCTCGTGGAAACCGTCCTGGTGGCTGATGCTGCCGTGCAGGTCGCGCGCGGCATACCAGTACAGCCGCTCCACCGGCGCATCCAGGGTCTCGCGCAACTGCCGTACCTGCTGGATCTCGTCATGCCGCCAGGTCGAATACCCGGTCTCGCTGAGCCAGACCTGCGGCTGCAGACCGTGCGCGGCCAGCACCGCGCGGACGTCGCCGAGCACCTCCGCCCACGGCCGGCGGCGGAAATCCCAGGTGCCGGGAAAGCCGTGCACGCCGACCGCGTCGATGTGCGCCAGCGCCCCACGCTGCGCCATCAGCGCCAGCCAGTTCGGATCGGTCGGGCACATGCCGCCGAGCAGGGTCTTCTTGCCCAACTGGTGCGCCCAGTGCGCGGCCTGGCCGATCATCTCGGCGAAGCGCTGCCAGTCGTGGTCCAGGTGCCAGTCCCAGTCGTTGAGGTTGTTCGGCTCGTTCCACAGTTCGATCCACTCGAAGCCGGCGCCGAAGCGACCCACCACCTGGTCGATGAAATCGGCGAAGGCCTTGCTGTCGCGCGGCGGCGACGCCGTGCGCGGCTCCAGCCCCAGCGATGGCGGGGTGTAGCAGAAGCACGGCAGCACCTCGCAGTGGGCGCTCAGCAGCGGCATCAGCCAGGCGTACCAGCGCTCGCCTTCGGCGGTATGCCAGTCGGCCCAGGAGAACTGGGTGCGCAGCCGGCGCACGCCGAGCTCGCGCATGTCGCGCAACAGCGCATGCACCGCATCCTCGTCGCCGATGCGCAACCATTCGATCAGGCCGATCTCGGCCAGCCGTTCGCGTGCCTGTGCGCTCATCCCTGCAACCCCCGCCGCGCCAGCTCGGCATTGGCCGCCTCCACGCCGTCGGCGGCGGTCTGCTCGCGCAGCCACTCCACCAGTTCTTCCAGGCCCTGCTGCAGGTCCACCTGCGGCGCATAGCCGATGCGTTCGCGGGCCAGCGCGATATCGGCGAAGCAGTGGCGGATGTCGCCGACCCGGTAGTTGCCGGAGACCTGCGGCGGCAGATCGTCGATGCCCATCGCCGCGGCGATGCGCTGCCCCACTTCGTTGATGCTGACCGCCTGGCCGCTGCCGACGTTGAGCGCCAGGCCGGCGGCGCTTTCGCATTCGTAGGCCAGGCGGCAGGCGCGCGCGACGTCGCTGACATGGACGAAATCGCGGCGTTGCGCACCGTCCTCGAAGATCACCGGCGGTTTGCGGTTGAGCAACCGCGCCGCGAAGATCGCCAGCACACCGGTGTAGGGATTGGACAGCGCCTGGCGCGTGCCGTAGATGTTGAAGAAGCGCAACGCGGTGGTCGGGATCGCATACGCCTGGCCGACGATCAGGCACAGGCGTTCCTGGTCCAGCTTGGACAGCGCGTACACCGAGGAAGGTTCGGCCGGCTTGCGTTCGTCGGTCGGCACCGGCTGCAGCGGGCGCCCGTCCACGCTCGGCTCCCACTGCGCGCGGCGCAGTTGCGCCAGCGGGCGCTCGCGCACCGGCACCGGCGTGCCGTCGGCATCGACGTAGGCGCCCTCGCCGTAGATGCTCATGCTCGACGCCACCACCAGCCGCTGCACCGGCCGCTCCACCAGCGCTTCCAGCAGCACCGCGGTGCCGAGATTGTTGGTATGGGTGTAGTGCGCGATCTGGTACATGCTCTGGCCGACGCCGACTGCCGCGGCGAGGTGAAACACCCCGTCCACATCGCGCAGCGCAAGCCGTACCGCCACCGGATCGCAGACGTCGCCGACCATCAGCTCCACGTCCTCCGCGAGATACGCCGGTCGCGCGGCCTGCATGCCGTGCACCTGCGCGCACAGGTTGTCCAGCACCCGCACCCGGTAGCCGTGGGCAAGCAGTTCGTCGGCCAGATGCGAGCCGACGAAGCCGGCGCCACCGGTGATCAGCACGCGCTTGCCGGCCTGCGCGCGGCTGGCGCTGCTCCTGAGTTCATGCACAGTCACGTTCCACCTCCAGGTCCGGGATGTCGTGCAGATGCGCCTGGAACCAGGCGATGGTGCTGCGCAGGCCCTCGTCCAGCGCCACCCGCGGTTCCCAGCCGAGCTCGCGCCGCGCCAGGCCGATGTCCGGACAACGCCGGGTCGGATCGTCCTTGGGGATGGGCCGGCGCACGATGCGCGAGGACGAGCCGGTCAGCGCGAGGATGCGCTGCGCCAGTTCGGCCACGGTGATCTCGTGCGGGTTGCCGAGGTTGACCGGACCGGTCCAGCCACGCGGGCTGCGCATCAGTTGCACGATGCCCTCGACCAGATCGGAGACGTAGCAGAACGAGCGGGTCTGGCTGCCGTCGCCGTACAGGGTCAGCGGTTGCCCGCGCAGCGCCTGCACGATCAGGTTGGACACCACCCGGCCGTCGTCGTTGCGCATGCGCGGCCCGTAGGTGTTGAAGATGCGCCCGACCTTGATGTCGGTGGCATACAGGCGGTGATAGTCGAAGAACGCCGCTTCGGCGCAGCGCTTGCCCTCGTCGTAGCAGGCGCGCGGGCCGATCGGGCTGACCGCGCCGCGATAGTCCTCGCGCTGCGGATGCACTTCCGGCTCGCCGTAGACCTCGCTGGTGGAGGCCTGGAAGATGGTCGCGCCATTGCTGCGCGCCACCTCCAACAGGTTGATCGCACCTTCCAGGCAGGTCTGCAGGGTATGCAGCGGACGCGCTTGGTAATGCACCGGCGAAGCGCAGCAGGCCAGGTTGAACACCCAGTCGACCTTGGCCTGATACGGCTGCACTACGTCGTGGGCGACGAAGCGGAAACGCGGACGCGCCAGCAGGTGCGCGATGTTGTCCAGCGAACCGGTCAGCAGGTTGTCCAGCACGGTGACGTCGTAACCGTCGTCCAGCAGACGCTCGCACAGATGCGCGCCGACGAAGCCGGCACCGCCGGCGACCAACGCGCGCGGTGGCGCTTGGGTGGTAGGGGAAGGAATTGCGCCATCCATCATCGACTCCTCGCAGAGGCCGGGCGTCATCGCCTGGCGTGGGAGACTCAGCGCAAATCGCGTGCCAAGTACCGGCGAAACCGCAGCGCAATGCGGCGGACGGCGTCGCTGCGCGCGATGCCGCGGACGTTTCGGCGACGGCCTGTCCCGTTCTGTGACCGACGCGTACGCAATGCGTGCATGCGCGCGTGGGCGTGACGTGAAGTCAGCCGCGCGCCTGCAAGGCGCGAAGGAAAAAATTGCCGGGCTGGGGCCGCGTCAGCGCGTAACCTGCGCCAGCGGCGCGGCCCATGCTGCAACGGTCGCGAATGCTCGGCCAACGGGGCCGCAGTGAGGGAGGCGGGACGTTCTCGCCTCCGCGCGGCTGGCACGACAATCGGGACGGCGCATCCGCACCGGCGATGCGCCATGCCCCGGGTCAGGCGAGCGCCGTGGCTTCGGCCGGCATGCGGGCATGAAAAAAGGGCCGAAGCCCTTTTTCGGACATCCTGTGCATCTGCACTGGATGTCGGTACTGCCGAATGTGGAGCGGGAAACGAGACTCGAACTCGCGACCTCAACCTTGGCAAGGTTGCGCTCTACCAACTGAGCTATTCCCGCTTGAGGCCGCGAATTCTACCGGGACCACGCAGCCTGTCAACCGTTGCCTTCGATTTTTTTCGCGTTCTTTTCCGCCACCGCCGCGCGCTCGTCGTCGCGCAGGCTCGGCCAGGCCGCATGCAGGTACTGGATACCCGACAACAGGGTCAGGATCGCGGCGATCGCCAGGGTCCAGTCGCCGACGTGGAAGACGAACAGGCCCATCCACACGCTCTCCGGCGGCGAGCCGTCGGGCATCACCGAGTACAGCAGGCACAGCAGCGCCACCATCTGCGCGGTGGTCTTGATCTTGCCGATCATCGCCACCCGCACCTTGGCGCGCTGGCCGATCTCGGCCATCCATTCGCGCAGCGCCGACACCGCGATTTCGCGGCCGACGATCACCGCCGCCCAGAACGCCATCCACGGCGTCGGGTGGCCCTGCACGATCAGGAACAGCGCCACCGCCACCATCAGCTTGTCGGCCACCGGATCCAGGAACGCACCGAACGCGGAGTACTGGTGGTAGCGCCGCGCCACCCAGCCGTCCAGCCAGTCGGTGAACGCGGCCAGGCCGAAGATCGCCGCCGAGGCGAAGTTGGTCCAGGTGTACGGCAGATAGAACACCAGCACCAGCACGGGGATCATCACGATCCGCAGCAGCGTGAGCCAGGTGGGGATGGTCAACTTCATTGCGCTGCTCTACTCGCCTGCCGGATCGGGCACCGGCAGTCCGTGCAGGTTAGCGTAGATTCGTGCGGCCAGTGCGTCGTTGATGCCTTCCACCCGCGCGATCTCGGCCTCGCCGGCGGCCTTGAGCCCGGCCAGTCCGCCGAAGTGCTTGAGCAGGCTGGCGCGGCGGCGCGGGCCGATGCCGGGAATGTCCTCCAGCTTGCTGGTCATGCGCGCCTTCTGCCGGCGCCCGCGGTGGCCGGTGATGGCGAAGCGGTGCGCCTCGTCGCGCACCTGCTGGATGAACTGCAGCGCCGGCGACGCCGCGCCCGGCCGCAGTTCGCGCCCGTCCGGCATCACCAGGGTCTCGTGGCCGGCGCGGCGCTCGGCGCCCTTGGCCACGCCGATCAGCAGCACCCCGTCCACACCCAGGTCGGCGAGCGCGCCCGTGGCCTGCGCCAGCTGGCCGGCGCCACCGTCGATCAGCAGCACGTCCGGCAGCACCACGTCGCCCTTGCCCTCGCCTTCGGCGGCGCGACGGAAGCGGCGTTCGATCGCCTGGCGCATCGCCGCGTAGTCGTCGCCCGGCTCGATGCCGCTGATGTTGTAGCGCCGGTACTGGCTGCGCACCGGGCCGCTGGCGTCGAACACCACGCACGAGGCCACCGTGGCCTCGCCCATGGTGTGACTGATGTCGAAGCACTCCACCCGCTTGACCGGTTCGGTCAGGCCGAGCATCTCGCGCAGCGCCTCGCTGCGCGCGTGCTGGGCGTTGCGGCTGGTCAGTTCCGTGACCAGGGTGGCCTGGGCGTTGCGGCTGGCCAGCTCCAGGTAGCCGGCGCGCTCGCCGCGCACGTTCCACTTGAGTTGCACCTTGCGCTCGGCGGCCGAGCTCAGCGCCGCCTCGATCAGCTCGGCGTCGGGAATCTCGCGGTCCAGCAGCACCTCGCGCGGCGGCGCGTGCTCGACGTAGTACTGCGACACGAACGCGCCCAGCACCTCGGCGGCACTGTCCTCGCCGTTGGTCTTGGGGAAGAACGCGCGGGTGCCGAGGTTGCGGCCGTCGCGGAACGCCAGCAGCAGCACGCAGGCGTTGGCGCCCTGGGTGGCGCAGGCCAGCACGTCGAGGTCGGCGGCACGGCCGTCCACGTACTGCCGGCTCTGCATGCTGCGCAGCGAGCCGAGCAGATCGCGCAGGCGCGCGGCGCGTTCGAACTCCAGACGTTCGCTGGCGGCCTGCATCGCCTGCACCAATTCCTCGCCGAGCTGGTCGCTGCGCCCTTCCAGGAACAGCGTGGAGCGGCGCACCGCCTCGGCGTACTCGTCGGCCGCTACCAACGCCACGCACGGCGCGCTGCAACGGCCGATCTGGTACTGCAAACACGGCCGCGAACGATTGCGGAACACGCTGTCCTCGCAGCTGCGCAGCTTGAACAGCTTGTGCATCAGGTTCAGCGTCTCGCGCACCGCGGTGACGCCGGGATACGGCCCGAAATAGCGGCCGGGCACCGCGCGCGGGCCACGGTGCAGGGTGATCCGCGGCCACTCCTCGCGGGTCAGCAGCACGTAGGGATAGCTCTTGTCGTCGCGCAGCGACACGTTGTAGCGCGGCGACAGCGACTTGATCAGCTGGTTTTCCAGCAGCAGCGCCTCGCCCTCGCTGCGGGTGACGGTGACGTCCATGCGCGCCACCTGCGCCAGCATGGCCATGGTCCGCGCATTCTTCGGCGAGCCGCTGAAGTAGCTGGACACGCGCTTGCGCAGTGCGCCGGCCTTGCCGACGTAGAGCAAGGTGTCGTCGGCGGCGTACATGCGGTAGACGCCGGGCGCGGTACTGAGGTTGGCGGCAAAGGCCTTGCCGTCGAACGCGGGCAATGCGGGGGTGCTCATTCGCCGATCGCGACGTCGTGCAGTTCGCCGCTGGCGATGTCGTAGCGCAGCACCGCATGCGCATCGGTCTCGGCGATCCACACCGTGCCGGCGCTGACCGCCAACCCGCCCGGGCCATGCAGGCGCCGCGGCAAGGCCGCGGTGGACAGTTCGCCGCCGCCCAGACGCAGGCTGCGCAGACTGCCGTTGCCGCTGTCGGCGATCCACAGCAGCGGCGCGTCCGCGCTCAGCGCGATCGCCTGCGGGAACTGCAGGCGGGCACGGCTGCGCGGTCCGTCCTCGTTGCCGAAATCCCACGGCCCCTGGCCGCCGAGCAGGGTCTGCACCAAGTCGCCGCGCAACTGCATCGAGCGCACCGCCGAGCCCAGCGCATCGCACACGTACAGCACCTGCTGCACCGCGGCCAGGCTGCACGGCTGCGCGAACGCGGCCAGGTGGCCGCTGCCGTCGCGCAGCTCCAGCGCGCCTGCACCGGCGCGCCAGCGCAGGCTGCGGCTGCCCAGGTCGTAGCTCCAGATGCGGTTGTCGCCGGCCATCGCCAGGTGCACCTGGTTGTCGGCGATCACCACGTCCTGCGGATGGTTCAGCGGCGCCAGCAGCGGTTGCTCCACCGGGCCTTCGACCGGCTCGCCGGCGCGGCCGTTGCCGCACAGCGTGTCGACCTGGCCGGTGAGCAGGTTGATCCGGCGCAGCGCATGGTTGCCGGTATCGGCCACGTACAGCACGCCGCGCTCCAGCGCCAGCCCGCGCGGACGGTGGAACGCCGCCTCGCCGATCGCGCCGTCGATGAAGTCGGCGGTGCCGATGCCGAACTGGCGCAGCACGCGGCCGCTGGTGCTGCATTCGAGGATGCGGTGATGGCCGCTGTCGGCGACGTACAGGCGATCCTCGGCCACCGCCAGGCCGGTCGGGAAGCGCAGCGGCAGGCGCGGCTCCGGCTGGGTCTCGCGGGCGTCGCGCAGGTCCTCGTCCAGCGGCAACGGCTGCCCGGCGCAGAGCGCGTGCAGCGCCTTGTCCAGTTCCGCGCCGCCGATGCCGACCAGGCGCTCGCGCTCCACGCCGCCAGCGTCGATCAGCACCAGGGTCGGCCAGGCCTGGATGTCGAAGCGCTGCCAGGCGGCCCAATCGGCATCGAGCAGGACCGGCGCGGACACGCCCTGGCTGCGCAGCAGCTTCAGCGCCCGCTGCGGCTCGCGCTCGCTGTCGAAGCGCGGCACCTGCACCACGATCACCTGCAGACGTCCGGGATTGCGCGCCTGCCACTGGCCGAGTTCGGCCAGACGCTGCGCGCACCAGACCGAGGCGGCATTGACGAAGGCCAGCACCAGCGCCCGCCCCTGCAGATCGCGCAGGCGGATCGGCTCGGCGTTGAGCCAGGCGCCGGACGCGGGGAGTTCCAGGGCGGCGATGGAATTCATCGGCCGATTATGCCGGAGCCGAGGTCGGCGGACAGTCGTGCCACGCTGCCGGCGGCGGCTTCGTCTACCAGTTGCCAGACCTGCTCGAACTGGGCGCTGCCGCCGGTGTACGGATCCGGGATCTCGCGATGACCGTGCACCCCGGCCCACGGCAGCCATAGCGCCACGCGCTCGTGCGCGGCCGCCGGGGCGCGCTGGCGCACGTCGCGTAGGTTGGCCGCATCGGCGCACAGGATCCAATCGAACTCGGCAAAGTCGCGGTCGCGCAGTTGCCGGGCGCGCAGGCCGGCGATGTCCACGTCATGGGCGGCGGCGCAGGCGACCGCGCGCCGATCCGGCGGCTCGCCGCGGTGCCAGTCGCCGGTGCCGGCCGAGTCGACCTCCACCACACTCGCCAGCGGCGAGCGCTGCAGGTGGTGGCGCAGCGCGCCCTCGGCCATCGGCGAACGGCAGATGTTGCCCAGGCACACCAGCAGCAGCTTCATGCCTGCCCCTGCAGGTAGGCCTCGGCGCGCGCCAGGTCCTCGGGCGTGTCCACGCCCGGCGGGAACGGCGCCGGCGACAACGCCACCGCGATGCGGAACCCGGCTTCCAGCACCCGCAACTGCTCCAGCGACTCGATCCGCTCCAGCGTGCCCGGCGGCATCGCCGCGAACCGGCGCAGGAAGCCGGCGCGATAGGCGTAGATACCGATATGCCGCAGCCACGGGCCGGGCAGCGGCAACTGGGTCTGCGAGGCGGCGAAGGCGTCGCGGTGCCAGGGGATCGGTGCGCGGCTGAAGTACAGCGCATCGCCGGCGGCGCTGCGCACCAGCTTGACCACGTTGGGATCGAACAGGTGCTCGGCCGCGTCCACCGGGGTGCCCAGGGTCGCCATCTCGGCGCCGCTGTCGGCCAGGGTCCGGGCCACCGCGACGATGCCGGCCACCGGCGCGAACGGCTCGTCGCCCTGCAGGTTGACCACCAGGGTCGCATCGTCCCAGCCGGCGATGTCGGCGCACTCGGCCAGGCGGTCGGTGCCGGAGGCGTGGTCGGCAGAGGTATTGGCCACATGCACGCCGTCCAGGTCGGCCACGGCGGCGGCGATGCGCGCATCGTCGGCGGCCACCCACACCTGCGTGGCACCGGCAGCGAGCGCGCGCCGCGCCACGTGGCAGATCAGCGGCTCGCCGCCGAGCGCGCGCAAGGGCTTGCCCGGCAGCCGCGAGGCGGCATAGCGGGCCGGAATGGCGACCACAAAGGCCGGGACGGCGGCGCTCATGCCGCCACCGTGCCGGCGGCGGAAGCGGCGATGGCCGCGGCGGCAGGCGCGTGCTGGAACGGGACGAATCCGGCCATGAATTGATCTTTCTCCGCCAATTATTGAGAATAGTTCGCATTCGCCATTCGACGTGGCCGGACTGCCCAGCACGTGTGCCGCTGCGACAGCTTCCGGCGCGACGACGGCGTTGCCTCCTGCCCATTCTATAGACCCCACCGATGAACCTTGCCGCTCGTTCCGTCCGATCCGCTGCGCAGCCCTCCCACGCCACCACGCGCCGCGCACTGTGCCTGGCCATCGCCGCCCTGCTGCTGCCGGCCGCGGCCGGCGCGGCCGAGGCCGTGGCGGCCGGCGACCGCGAACCCACGCAACTGGAGAAGCTGGACGTGGTCGCGCAGCGCAAGGACGGCTATACCCCGCCGCCCAGCGCCGCCAGCACCGGCTTGGTGTTGAGCCCGCTGGAGACGCCGCAGTCGGTGAGCAGCATCGGCCGCGAGCAGATGGACGACTTCGGCCTGCGCAACGCCAACGATGTGCTGGCGCTGGCCACCGGCATCAACGTCGAGAAGATCGAGACCGATCGCACCTACTACAGCGCACGCGGTTTCGACGTCGTCACCTTCCAGGTCGACGGCCTCGGCCTGCCGTTCACCAATGGCGGCGCCGAGGGCGACCTGGACACCGCGATGTACGAGCGGGTGGAGGTGTTGCGCGGCGCCAATGGGCTGATGTCCTCGACCGGCAATCCGTCGGCCACGATCAACTTCGTGCGCAAGCGGCCCACCGAGGACCTGCAGGGCAGCGCCGGAGTGACGGTGGGCAGCTGGGACACGCGGCGGCTGGACGCGGGCCTGTCCGGCCCGCTCAACGCCAGCGGCAGCGTGCGCGGGCGGGTGGTCGCCGCCGGCCAGGACGGCGACAGCTACCTGGACCGCTATGCGCTGAACAAGCACAGCGTCTATGGCATCGTCGAGGCCGATCTGAGCGATCGCACCCGCCTGAGCGTGGGCGCCAGCGATCAAAAGAACGACGCCACCGGTGGCATGTGGGGCGCACTGCCGCTGTACTACAGCGATGGCAGTGCCACGGATTTCGCGCGGTCCACCAGCACTTCGGCCGACTGGTCGTACTGGACCACCGAAGACAAGCGCGGGTTCCTGGAACTGCGGCAGGACCTGGGCGCGGACTGGCGGCTCACGCTGGCACTGAACTACCGCAGGCTCGACAACGATGCCCAGCTGTTCTACGTCTACGGCACTCCCGATCGCGACACCGGCCTGGGCCTGTTCTCCTACCCCTCGCAGTACGGCAGCAGCGAAACCCAGAAGTACGCCAACGTGTCCGCAAGCGGACCGTTCGCGCTCGGCGGGCGCGAGCACGAACTGGTGGTGGGCGTGCAGTGGGGCCGCGTGGAGGCCGACCAGGTGTCCTGGTACGGCAACGACATCGGCACGCCGCTGCCGCCCCTGCAGGACTGGAACGGCGCCTATCCCAAGCCGCGTTTCGACGCGTTCTCCGACGGCGCCCAGTTCGACATCATCCGCCGCACCGCCTACGCCACCGCGCGCTGGAACCTGAGCGATACGCTGAAGCTAATCACCGGCGTCAACCACACCAGGATCGAGAGCCGCGGCCAGAACTACGGCGTGCAGCACGTCTACGACGCCAGCAAGACCACCCCGTTCGTCGGCGCGGTGTACACCTTCGATCCGAACTACGCGCTGTACACCAGCTATGCGGAGATCTTCAATCCGCAGACCGAACTGGACCGCAACCTGCGCGTGCTCGACCCGATCACCGGCAGCAACGCCGAGCTCGGCATCAAGGGCCAGTGGTTGCAGCAGCGCGTCAACGCCTCCTTCGCCCTGTTTCGCGCCAAGCAGGACAACACCGCCGAAGCCGATGTCTTCGTCGGCACGCTGCAGACGTACCGGCCGATCGACGCCACCTCCACCGGCTACGAGTTCGACGTCGCCGGCCGGATCGGCGCGCACTGGCAGCTCAACGCCGGTTATACCCAACTGGGCATCAAGGGCGACGACGGGCGCAACGTGCGCACCTACGTGCCGCGCCGCACCTTCAAGCTGGCCACCACCTACACCGTGCCGCAATGGGAGGCGCTGCAGCTGGGCGCGACCCTGACCTGGCAGGACGCCATCGTCCGCGACCAGGAGGCCGTGGACACCGCCGGCAATCCCATCTACACCCGCCAGGGCAGCTATGCGCTGCTGGGGCTGATGGCGCAGTACGCCATCACCCCGCAGTTCAGCGCCACCCTCAACGTCTACAACGTCACCGACCGCAAGTACATCAACAGCCTGTACTGGGCGCAGGGCTACTATGGCGCGCCCCGCAACACCGCCCTGGCGCTGACCTACCGGTTCTAGCGCCGGCCGCTGGCGGAACGCGTCGCGCAGGGCACTTGCCGCGACGCGTGGTGCCGTCGCTGAGAGTTGCGGAATGTGCGACGGTCGCTGGCGGGAGCGCGGTACGCGCGGACACTGGAACGCGCCGTCGGCACGGCGCGACTGGTCGAGCGCCACGCGCAGCTGTGTGCCGCGAGGACACCTCTCCACGACGGAAAGTGTCCTGTAGGAGTCAACTGTCATGCACCTGCGATGACAGGAGGAGCGTACGGGGCCTGATCGCGCGCGATGGCATTGAGCCAGCGCAGGAACTTGTGCATGCAGGCGACGATGG